>JBBSNC010000214.1:0-4499 GCA_038232855.1 Actinomycetales bacterium | reverse complement strand
GGCTCTTCGAACTTAAGCGGGCATCTCGTTGATGGTGGCTGTGGCCCGCCGTTGTTGGCGGGTGCAGGCCCAGCGTATGCGGCGGGTTTGGTTGGCGGTATTGCGGAATCCGAAAGCGTTGCGTCCTTGGTGTTTTGCGAGCCGGTTGTAGCCCTCTGATCTGGCGTTCGTGTGACCGGTGGTGATCGCTGCTTCGACGGCTGGCCACCACGTTTCGATGGTGGTGGCGAGGCGGTGGATCTCGGGTGCGGTCGAGGCGGCGGCGTTGTCGTAGAACCGCCACAGCCGGTGAGAGATCAGCTCACGGTCCGGGGTGGTCCCGGCCAACGCGAGCAGGGACCTTAGGTCTTCCTTGACGGTGTAGGCGTGCAGCACTTCCAGGCCGGGTTGACCGGTGGCTGCCAGCCCGTTCCACATCCGCGTGAATGAACGGGTCGAGAGGTGTTCGTGCCCGGTCAGGAGCCGGCGCCGGTTGGCCCATTCGGGGTCGGTGCGCCTGCCGCGACGGCCGCGGACTTGGCGGGTGGCGCGTTGGCGGACCTCGGTCACCGCGTGGTTAGCCAAGGAGACCAGATGAAACCGGTCAGCGACCAACACCGCACCGGGTAGGGCCTCGGTGACGGCTTTGGCGTAGGAGGCCGACAAGTCGATCGTGACGTGGCTGATGGCGTCGCGCCAGGTTTGGGGTTGGGACGTGATCCAGCCCGTGACTAGGGCTGATGTGCGGCCCTCGACGTGCCCGAGCAGTCCGCCCGTGCCTGTCGCGTCGACGATCCCGGTCAGCCACCGCTCAGCCACGATGGCCCATTTCCCGGTGTCGGGGTCTTGGGCCCATCGCGGCTTGCCTCGCCGGATTTCATCAATGCCGAGCACGCACACCGCAGGCAACGGAGCCGCCAGCGCAGCGCTGGTGTGGGCGATGAACGCGGCATGCGCGATGGGCCATGACATCCCGAAGGAAGTGGCGCCGGCCGCGACGTCGCTGAAGCCTTCGGCGATCCCAGCACCACACGCTGCCCGTAGCCGAGTGGTCAACCGGGACCGCGGTGGTACCTGCGGGAGCGACTCGGTGAACGAGGCACGAGGACATGCACGTTGCCGGCAACGCCACCGGTGCTTGTGCCAGATCAAGCAGATCGGGTCCTGCCCGTAACCAATGTCTCGGGGCCTGGTGATTGTGCGCCCCTTCAGGGAAGTTGAGATCACCCCACACCCCGGGCACGCCGCCGCAGCATCGGTCGCGGTGAGCAGATGCACGACCCGGCCCTCCCGCTCGTCCAGGTCAACCCGGTGCACGGCCAGACCCTCCAGGTTCACCAGCCGATCCGCACCGACATCGACCTGCTGAACCTCACCTGAGAATTGCGTACGCTGAACCAACACCCGTGACCTCGCTTCGTGACTATGAACTGCTTCGACACAGCCATAATCACCGAGGTCACGGGCCCACAAGCCTCAAGCGCGGGTCCGGGCGTGCCCGGCTAAGTTCGAAGAGCCAGCATGACGGGGACGCGCGAGAGCGTCATTTCGTCGATGAGTCCTTCGCGTAAGAACGACTGGATCGTCTTCCCGCCATCGACATACACCCCCTTGGCCCTGCGATCACTGAGCAATTGAACGACCTGTGCCAAAGTCCGTACAACAGTCACGTGCAAATCTTCGCCAATCGGCAGCGTCGAACTCAAGACGACGACGTGCTTTGACGAATACGGCCACTCACCGAATGTCAGCACCTTTTCATACGTCCCACGACCCATCACCAGATGATCGACACCTTTCATGAACTCTCCGTACCCGGCGGGAGGGTTCGGGGCGTCATGGAGCTCAGGATCATCGTCGTGCGGGGGCTGGTCAGTGAGCCAATCGATATCACCGTCGATACGGGCAATGAAACCGTCTAGGCTGGTCGCGATAAAAACGGCACCGCGCCAATCACGCTGCACACTCATATCTTCTCCGAAAGCGAGTTTGAGCGACAAGGACGGATAAATGCTCTCGCAGGGCTGCGGCTAGATAGTTTCGATGAGGTCGTGGCGGCGGATGACTTCGTCCCGCCCGGGGCCCACCCCAATTGCCGAAATGCGAGCACCGATCAGTTCTTCGAGCCGCAGGATGTACTCCTGGGCGGTCTGGGGCAGATCGTCAAACGTGCGGCACCCGGTGATGTCCTGACTTTGGTCAGGCTGTGAGGTTTTGAAGGGATGCGAGGCTGTGAACTGCGGTGATGTAGTCCGCTTGGGGCGGTTTCACGCACTAAGGGCGTGGGTTTAGGGTCCCGTTGTGGCGTTTATCAGGCGGGTGCGGACAGCATCCGCAGCGACGGCGGTGCAGATCGCTGAGTACGCCGGTGGGCGTCAGCGGATCCTCAAGCACCTCGGTTCCGCGCACACCGAAGCCGAATTGGGGGTCCTGCTAGATAGAGCTCGCGAGTTGTTGGATGACCCCGCCCAGGGGTCGTTCGACCTGGATGTTGAGCAGACTGCGCCGACCGCACCGCTGGTGCGCCCAGCAAGGGAGGCCGTGCTCTTCGATCCTGCCCCGGTGGTGGGGACTGGTGCACGCCGTGCCGGCCCAGGCCGGGTCGTTGGCACTGACAGTCGGGTGCTGTTTCAGGCGTTGGCCTGCGTGTATGCCGACCTGGGGTTCGGCGACGCGGTAGCTGACAACGTCTTTCGTGATCTGGTGATCGCGCGGGTGGTGGAGCCGACCTCGCTGTTAGATGTCGCTCGGGTGCTCAAAGACCTGGGCCAAGACCCGGCCAGTTACACAACGATGAGACGCACCCTGGCCCGTGCCCAGCAGCGTGGCTACCGTGACCACATCGCGACGTGCTGTTTCGCTCACGCGTCCACTAGCGGGGACGTGTCCCTAGTTTTGTATGACGTGACGACGTTGTACTTCGAAGCCGAGAAGGAAGACGACCTGCGCAAGGTTGGGTTCTCCAAGGAACGGCGAGTCGACCCACAAATCGTCGTCGGGTTGTTAGTTGACCGGGGCGGGTTCCCGTTAGAGATCGGCTGCTTTGAGGGCAACAAAGCTGAGACGGCCACGATCGTGCCGATCATCAAGGCGTTCCAGGCGCGGCACGGCTTGGCCGATATGGTCGTCGTCGCCGACGCCGGGATGCTGTCAGCGACCAATCTGCGTGACCTCGACGAAGCCAACTTGCGGTTCATCGTCGGCTCCAGGGTGACCAAAGCCCCGAATGACCTGGCCTCACACTTCCGCTGGCACGGCGACGCGTTCACCGACGCCCAACTCATCGACAGCATCACCCCCAGGACCGGGCACAAGAACGAGAACAACCCCAACGTGCGGGCCGAGCCGGTATGGGAGGACGCCAAGCACACCGGCTCGTGGCGGGCGGTGTGGGCCTACTCGACCAAACGGGCGGTCCGAGACTCCAAGACGCTCACCCTGCAGGAGAACCGGGCCAAGGCGGTGGTCGCTGGGGAGAAAGCGGCCCGCACCCCGCGCTTCGTGAAGACCAGCAACGGGACACAGACCCTGGACGAGACATCACTGACCAGGGCACGGCGGCTTGTGGGCCTGAAGGGGTACGTGACCAACATGCCTGCCACCGTGATGCCCGCAAATGAGGTCATCTCTTCCTATCACGAGTTGTGGAACGTCGAGGCCTCGTTCCGGATGTCCAAAACCGACCTGCGCGCCAGGCCCATGTTCAACCACACCCGCGACGCGATCGAAGCGCACCTAACCATCGTGTTCACCGCGCTAGCCCTGTCCCGCGAAGTCCAAACTCGCACCGGCCTGGCCATCCGCAACGTGATCCGACAACTGCGGCCGCTGCGCTCAGCGACCATCGCCATCAACGCCACCACCCAAACATTCGCCCCCGCCATCCCCGACGAGAAACAAGCCATCCTGGACACCATCCTCCACACGGGCCTCACGCACTAAGCAAATGAACAAAGTCAGGGCGGGTGTGGATCGGGCGCTGATCTCCGAGGTGCCGTTTGATATTGACCGGCTCTGCGAACTCCTGGTCGCCGACAAGGGTCGCAACCCCAGCAAATACGCCATGGCCACCATCTCCGAGGGTGCCACCATCGAGGGCGGCGACATGATGCTCCGTGGCGAGGCTGATGCCTACGGTCACCGCAAACTTGGCGGCATCGGCCAAACGACCGGTGAGCTGATCAAGGAGCGCACTGGGCAAGACATCGTGTATCAGCAGGTTGGATACCTGATGCGCTCCGGCAGCCCAGACTCACTCGACTTGATGGTTGCCACGAACTACGCAGTCATGGCAGCTGATTTGGCGCTCGATGGCTCGACGGGGCGGATGGTGGCGCTGCGCAACGGTACCTACTCCTCTGTCCCGATCTCGGTGACCGGCGAGGGCGTCAAGCGAGTCGACATCGATGAGTTGTATGACGCGCAGAACTACCGCCCGAAGGTGCGGCACGTGCGCGGGAAGCCGATGTTCCCCTACTGATCAAACCGTCCGACGACACGACGGGCAGGATCGGCTGAAT
>JBBSNC010000213.1:0-4571 GCA_038232855.1 Actinomycetales bacterium | reverse complement strand
TCACCGCACGGTTCGGCAGTCGGGCCCTGCTCGCAGTTCAAGCAACGCGCCAAGATGCGAGCGCTGGTCGTCTTCCCGCAACCGCGCGGCCCGCTAAACAAGTAGGCGTGATTCACCCGGTCGCTGCGCAAAGCCTGGATCAGCGGCTCGGTGACGTGCTCCTGGCCGATGACATCGGTGAAGGTCTCCGGGCGGTAGCGGCGATACAGGGCTGTGCTCACGACCTCGACCTTAGCCGCATGGGCTGACGTCCGCCGGTGCGTACACACAGGCCGCCCAACCCGCGCCGGTGGCTCCGTTCACCGCGCTGATCACTGTGGCCGCAACACCGTCATCCGGTGTGCTGCCCTGGTCAACACGACGTACAGCACGCGGGCCCCACCCGGAGACTCAGCCACGATCTCGTCGGGGTCGAGGACGATCGTGGCGTCGTATTCGAGCCCTTTGGAACCGAGCGGGTCAACCACGACGACCCTGGCGCGGTCCACGTCGGACACGCCGCCCACTGCGTCGTGCGCGACCCGAGCCCACCGTTGCGGCGTGATGAGCGCCACCGCGCCTTCGACCTGCTCCAGCACTTCAGCCAGCGCAGCGGCCACGGCATCCGGCACCTGCTCGATGGATGGGGTGAGCGTGCGGGGGTAGTGCCCCGTTTCGCGCACCGCATTGGGGATATCAGCGTCCGGCACGTGTTCGCGGATCATCGCGGCCGCGACGTCAAAGATCTCGCGGGCGTTGCGGTAGTTCGTGTCCATGTGGAAGGAGCGGCGCACCGAGCGCCCGAAGGCTTCCTCGCGGGCCTTCGCCGACTCCGCAAGGTCGCCCCACGACGCCTGCGCGTTGTCACCCACCACCGTCCAGGAGGCCCAGCGCCCGCGCCGCGCCAGCATCCGCCACTGCATCGGCGACAAGTCTTGAGCCTCGTCGACCAGCGCGTGCGCGAACTCATCCGGTGGGGTCAGACTGCCCGACATCAACCGGGTCAGCGGATCGCGCGACACCCGCGCGTATGCCGAGGATTCGTCGTCTTCGCTCTCTTCGCGCCGGTCGATCCTCGGGGCCATCACCGCCTGCGCGGCGACGTCGTCCAACTCTTCAACCTCGTAGAACTCACGCTCTGCACGCGGCGCCTCGATCATCGGCCCCAACTTTTCGGCGAGGTCGTCGAGCAGCGCAATGTCGGCCACGCTCCAACTTCCGCGAGCCTGTGCCTCGCGCACCGACGACGACAGGGCCGTGGCCTCTGCGACAGACAGGTCGGCTCCGGCGATGGAGCGGGCCAGTCGCTCATCGGCCAGCCAGAGCAACGCCTCGCGCGGATCGACTGACCGCCACCAGCGGACCGCGAACGCCTCGACATCACGCGAGTCGGCGAACTTGTCGAGGAATTCGCCCCGATCCAGTTGCGGCCCGCCGACCTGTCGCCAGGCCAACTCGCCGAGAATGGCGATCGCAGCCGCACCGGAAGTGTTGCGGTGGTGTCGGCGCATGACGTGCTGACGAGCCTGATCCAGTTGCCGCGCTTCCAGCCGGATCGCTTGACCGGCCACGAAGCACCGCAGCAGCGTCGGCGCATCCGGGATGGGCTGTCGGGTCAGCCGGGTCAGCACCGATCGCATCCGCAGCGAACCCTTGATCGCGGCGACATCCATGCGGTCCAGACGGCTTGCCGTGACGCCGCCCACGACGTCACCGATCGAACGCAGGGTCACGCTGTCTTCACCCAGGGAGGGCAGCACCCGCTCGATGTATGCCGTGTAGCCGGCCGAAGGACCGACCACCAGCACTCCGCCGGCCTCGAATCGGCGACGGTCGGCATACAACAGATATGCCGCGCGGTGTAACGCCACCACCGTCTTGCCCGTGCCAGGTCCGCCGGTGATCTCGGTGACGCCCCGGGCGGGCGCTCGGATCGCCTCGTCCTGATGCTGCTGGATTGTTGCCACGATGTCGCGCATGCGCTCACCACGGCTGCGGGCTAGGGCTGCGATCAGCGCTCCGTCGCCGACCACGACGATGTCATCGGGGGCATCGGCCACCATCAAGTCGTCCTCGACCCCGACGACCTGCTCACCCCGGCAGCGCAGCACCCGGCGGCGGATCACCCCATGCGGCTCGACGGGCGTGGCCCGGTAGAACGGCGCCGCGGCAGGTGCCCGCCAGTCGATGACCAACGATTCGTAGTCGTCGTCTCGCACTCCGAGCCGCCCGACATACCGCACCTCGCGGTGCTGGCCGTTGGAGGAAGCCGCGGTGCCGTCCAGATCGAGCCTGCCGAAGACCAACCCCTCGTGCTGGTCCTGCAGTGTGGCACGTCGTTTGGTGGCCGCGAAGACCAACGCGTCTCGCTCGAAGAGCAATGGGATTTCCTCTTCGCGGGGGTCGCCGGTCCCTGGGCGGTCGGTCTGCCCGCGGGCCATACCCTCGGCATGCACCAACTCCGCTCGCGCGCCCGCTTTGATCAGCTCGGCATACACCACGTCGACATGGCGCTGCTCGCCAGCAATCTCAGCAGCGACAACGTCGCGCGCTTCAGCGCTCACCAATAACCCTTCCCACGAGACCCACCGGGTCGCACTGCGGTTTGCTGCACGAAGCCTCAAGATGCCCGGGCAGGTTCGCACATGACGAAACCGACATGCTACCGACTTGTCGCAGCGGTCAAGGACGTGGCACGATCTGATCGCTGGTGCTTGCACCGGTATGGGGATCGTGTGCGTCAGCCGATGTCGTCCCCCCACGACGTCGCCAGGCCCTGCCCCATGTGTGGCCCTGCTCGGAGAATGCCCCCCTGCATCCGAGTGGGGCCACACCCATACCTGGGGTGGCTAGGCTGTCGCTGTGAAGGTATTGCTGATTGGGAGTGGTGCTCGAGAGCACGCCCTGGCCCATTCGCTCATCGCCGACCCAGAGGTTGCCGCACTGATCGCCGCCCCCGGCAATCCCGGTATCGCCGCGTTGGGTTCGTCCGTGACCTGCCTTCCCGGCGTCAGTGACGTCACCGACGCCAGCGCCATCGTGTCAGCGGCCCGAGAGCACGACGTCGATCTGGTCGTGATCGGCCCCGAAGCGCCACTGGTCGCCGGAGTCGGCGACGCCGTGCGAGCGGCTGGGTTTGCGTGCTTCGGCCCAGGAGCGGCAGCAGCACAACTCGAGGGCAGCAAGGCCTTCGCCAAGTCCGTGATGGCCGCCGCAGATGTGCGGACCGCCCGCGCGCAGGTCTGCACCACCCTCGAGCAGGTCCGCGATGCCCTCGATGCCATGGGGTCGCCGTTCGTGGTCAAGGACGATGGTTTGGCCGCCGGCAAAGGGGTCGTGGTCAGCGATGACCTCGACGAAGCGATCGCGCACGCTCAACGCTGCCTGGACAAACCCGAGGGGCAGGTGGTGGTCGAGGAGTTCCTCGACGGCCCCGAGGTCTCGTTGTTCTGCATCAGCGACGGCGCGAGCGTCGTGGCGCTGGAGCCGGCGCAGGACTTCAAGCGGCTCGGCGACGGCGATACCGGCCCGAACACGGGTGGAATGGGGGCGTACAGCCCACTGCCGTGGCTGCAGGGGCACACGCCCGACCTGGTGCAGCAGGTGCTGATGAGGGTGGCGAAGCCCACCATCGCAGAGATGGCCCAACGAGGCACGCCGTTCGTCGGGGTGCTCTACGTGGGGTTGGCGCTGACCGCCGGCGGGCCGCGAGTCGTGGAGTTCAACGTGCGCTTCGGTGACCCGGAGACACAATGCGTGTTGGCGAGGCTGCGGACCCCGTTGGCTGGGCTGCTCCTTGCTGCCGCCCGTGGCACCCTGGCCGACTTCCCACCGTTGACGTGGCACGACGATGCCGCAGTAACGGTCGTGCTCGCGGCAGCGGGCTACCCCGACACCCCCGAACGCGGGGCACCCATTACTGGGATCGCCGACGCCGAGCAGATCTCGGGGGTCCAGGTGTTGCACGCCGGCACGTCGCGCTCCAGCGAAGGAGAAGATCTGGTAGCAACAGGTGGGCGCGTGCTGTCGGTGGTGGGGGTCGGGCCAAGCGTGATCGAGGCACGGCAGCGCGCCTACCAGGGGGTGGCCGCGATCGGCATGCCGGGGTCACAGCACCGCCGTGACATCGCCGCGCACGCCAGCGGGTCGTCATACACCTCGATGCAGGTGGACGGGCACATCCCGTTGTATGCCGGCAAGGTGCGCGAGTTGTATGCACCCCTGGACTCGGCCACCGGCCTCATCAACGACGAGACCCTGCTGCTGGTCGCCTCGGACCGCATTTCGGCATACGACTTCGTGCTGGACTCCCCCGTGCCGGACAAGGGGATCGTGCTGACCCAGATGTCGCTGTGGTGGTTCGACCAACTCTCCGATCTGTGCCCACACCACGTGGTCTCGCTCAATGTGCCCGATCAGGTCAAGGGACGGGGGATGTATGTGCGCCGGCTGAAGATGCTGCCAGTGGAGTGCATCGCGCGGGCCTATCTGACCGGCGGGGGGTTATCGGAGTACCACGCCAGCGGCAGCGTCAGCGGCGTCGACTTGCCTGCGGGCATGGTCGACGGATCCGAACTGCCCGAACCGATCTT
>JBBSNC010000212.1:0-4579 GCA_038232855.1 Actinomycetales bacterium | reverse complement strand
CCGTGCTGTGCATCACCATCACATGGTTTGGATACGCGCCGCCTGGGGCTCCTAAGCCCGGCTGATCCGCCTCAGGTGAGGTGGCGGTGCAGGAAGTCGATTGCAGCCGGAAACGCATCGAGTCTGTTCACTCTCTTCGCGAGTCCGTGCCCTTCATCTTCGTACACCCGCAGGTCGCACGGGACGCCCTTGGCTTCCAGCGCCGCGACGATCCGACGCGCTTCACTCAGTGGCACGCGGGGGTCGTTGGCTCCATGGATGGCAAACAGCGGTGCCACGATCTGGTCAAGATAGGTGATCGGCGAGGCCCGTTGCAGCAGGTCTCGGTGCGATTCCAGCGAGCCGTACTCC
Organism: Actinomycetales bacterium; assembly: GCA_038232855.1. Lineage (GTDB taxonomy): Bacteria > Actinomycetota > Actinomycetes > Actinomycetales > Dermatophilaceae > Ornithinicoccus. The sequence goes on along the minus strand of JBBSNC010000212.1, from coordinate 4,228 downwards.
CGCTCGCGATACGCCCGCCGGTATGCCGACGTGTTCTCCAGGAAGGTCACCAGCGAGCTCATCCCGACGATGTCCACTCCCGCCGCCCACAGGTTCGGCTGCATCGACACCCCGGCCAACACCATGTAGCCGCCATAGGAGCCACCCCACAACGCTGCCCGCGTCGGATCCAGATGTTGCGTCGACAGCCAGGCATGGATGTCGGCTAGATCGGCCACCGACTCCAGCCGCAGGTCCACGTCGTCCAGGGAGTACCAGCGCTTGCCGTAGCCAGTCGAGCCACGCACATTGGGCACCAGCACGGTCAGCCCCGAGACGGCGAGCGCCTGGATGACCGCGTGCCAGTTGCGAGTTGCAGCACTTTCCGGGCCGCCATGGATAAACAGCACGCTCGGCCCAGGCCCCTGCGCGCTCCCCCCTGAATCACCGACCGGAGCACCGGCATACCTGAAGCAGGGGATCTCTTCGCCATCCCGCGCCGGTATGCGGTGCGTGCTCGGCTCGGTCAACGCGTCCCGGACCTCCCTTGGAAGCGAGTCAGCGGAAGAGCGCAGCAGAGTCGCTTCACCTGTCTCGACATCGACCCGATAGATGACGCCGGGCTCCGTCGGCGACGTTCCGGAGACCACTAGGTGCGCGGAGTCCGGGGACCAGTGCACCGAGGCCGCGGCCAGCGCGGGCACGGCCAGCGCGCGTCGGTGCGTTCCGTCCATGTCGTGCGACGCAAACGTGAGAATGCCGTCTGCGAGGGTGCCGACGATCATCGCTTCACCCTCGGGGCTCACCCAACACACCAGGTCGTGGCCCTCATCCGCGACCAGGACGCGCCATGAACCGTCGCGGGCCAGACTTTGCACCGCTGCGAACTCGCGACCGTGATTGCTGGTCAGGATCAGCGCGGAGTCGTCCGCGCTCCAGCCCGGCATGTCGTGGAAGGCATGCTCGTCAGGGTCGCTCAGCGGCCCGGGGGCATCAACCCCGGGTCCGCGCAGATCTAGCACCGTGGAGTTGGGCTGGAGGCTGAGACGCAGCACCGCCACATCTTGCTGGGCGTGGTCGAGCACCGCGCCGACGACATACCCGCCTGCCTCGTGAAGCGTCCGCTCGTCCTCGGAGTCCAGATTGCGCACGAGCACGTCCATATCAACGCCGTCTCGCCGATTGGTCGAGTAGAGCACCGATGAAGCAGTCACATCGCGCAGGTCATGCATGTATGCCGGGTCGTGGACCAGCGCGGTGAGTCCATCCAGGCCCACCGGCTCGGTGGGCAAGGCATCAATTTCGAGCAGTGAGAGTTGGGATTTCTCATCCCCTCCGTTGTCGTGCTGCACCACGACCTGGCGTCGTCCCGGCAGGTATCGCCCTGAGCAACGACCGGGCAGCGCGGTCAGCGCGGTCGCTGTGCCATCTGGCGTGATCTCGATGAGTTGCACTGTGCCCAACTCATCGTGCCCGGCCAACACCCTGCCCTGGTCATCGACGTCAAAGGCAGTCCAGGTGCGGGCGGACAGCAGATCTCTGAGCAGGGTGGTGGAGTCCATCCCGTGACGGTAACGGGTCTGCTCAGGTGCTGAGCAGGACCCCCGTCAGCGCCGTGCTGGCCACGATGAGCGTTGAGCAGAGGGCCAGAGTGAGCGGGCGTATGCCGACTGCGCGCATCGAGCTCGCGCGGACGGAGCAGCCCAGGGCAAACATGGCCGCGCTCAGCAAGACGGTCTGCGCAATTTGTGCTCCCTCGATGACCGGCTGGCTCAGGAGGTCGGTCGAACGCAGGGCTGCCATGGCGACGAATCCACCCACGAACAGCGGCACCAGAGGCGGCCTCGCGACTCCCTGGTGACGGGTCGCGGACCGACGTTGTCGCCAGCCCAAGACGGCCAAGACCGGCGCCAACATCAGCACCCGAGCGAGTTTGACCACGACAGCGGCACCGAGCGCGGAGGCGCTGAGCGTGCCGCCGACTGCCACCACTTGGGCAACCTCGTGGATCGAGCTACCGGCCCACAGCCCGGCTCGTGCATCCGTTAGCCCGAAAACGGCCGACAGCAGCGGGATGGCGAGGATCATCGCAGTCCCGAAGAGCACTACGAGGGCGATAGCGGTGACCACGTCCTCTTCTTCGGCATCCACGACGGCATCGGCAGCGGCGACCGCAGCGGCGCCACAAATCGAGAAGCCGCAGGCGATCAGCATCCGCTGCCCGGCCGGGATCCCAAGCATGCGGCCGACAAGGAGTGTGCCGAGGATGCCGACGACCACGACGGCCACCACGGTGGCGATCATCCCCGACCCCAGTCCGGCGATGTCGGAAAGCACGAGTTGTAACCCGAGCAGCACGATGCCCAGACGCAGCAGCCGTTTGGAGGCGAACTTCAGGCCTGGCTCAACGCCCGGCGGGAGCGTCATGACGTTGGCCGAGAGCACCCCCAGCACGATGGCCACCAGCAGCGCGCTCAGCACCGGCGCGAGGTGATTCACGGCGAGCGATATCGCCACCGCGCCCAGACACAACGCCAGCCCCGGCATCAGTCTGCCCGGGCCGGATGCCTCGTGTGTGGTGCTGACGGCTTCACGCACAGACTCCGCAGCTCCTTCGAGGTCATTGGCCATCTGCGACTGATGACACCTTCAGCCCACTGATGCTACGTGCGCAGGGTGCAACGGTGGGCCGAGGGCGGCAAGAGTGGGTGTAGTGCTTCAGTGACGGGTTGTTCAACGCTCCAGTCGCGCTTGCCATGCCTGGTGGTCAGCCCAGGAGTCAACGTCCCCCACGTGCTGCGCAGCCAACGGGACGTCGGCAAACCTCAGATCGCCGACGAGTCGACGCACTGAGATGTCGTGACCGCTGCCGACCTTCTTGCACGCCCGCAACAACGAGTCGCTCCGGTATGCCGCGAGCAGCCATTGCGCATGGCCGCGTTCGTCGTGGGGACATACTGCGTCGACCTCGACGGCAGCCTCGCCCGCTGCCTTGAGCAATGTCGGCACGGCCTCGGCGGCTCCAGGTTGGTCGACAGCCAGCAGCAGGATCCACCCAGCCGTCGACTCCGAGTGCAGGTCGTCCAGCTGCGCAAGTGCCTGCATACCGGCGACGATGCCAGCCGTGGGACCGCCGCCTGGCGGGTCCTCCCTGACCCAATGCAGATCTGTCCTGCTGGGGTCAGGTGGCCCGACCACCACCAGGTTGTCTGCAGCTTCGGCTGCCTCGAGCGCTCGGTTCAGCAGGCTCCGGCCGTGGAGTTCAACCCTCCCCTTGTCGACACCGCCCAACCGCTGACCTCGACCCCCGGACAGGATGATCGCGTCGTGGGGCAGCGTCGGCATCCGCCCACTGTCGCATGAACATGGGTGGCCTACGGCTAACGCCATACGGTTCTGGCGCTCGAGCGCGGCATTCGTATGTCCGTGCCGACAGGAGACGCAGATCAGGAAAGCTGTGTCCGTCTCTCGGCCGGATGCCCGGATGCGGTTGTGCCACTCCTCCCCCTGGGCAGCCCGGCTGATGAGATGTGGTGCAGAGGTACGGGCCTTGCGGCTCTAGCCGCTACTGCTGGTGGTGGACTTGGTCGCCCGCACCTCAAACCATCGTTTCCAGGGGGCGGTGATCCGTAGGGCGTTGGCGACGAAGGGCTCCATCCGCTCCAGGAAGGAAACGACTGATGTCGCTCCCGGCGTTCATCGGCTCAGTCAACGCCTAGGACCAGGTGGCATCGATGCCGTTGCAGCCGCATACCGTAGTGGCGAAAGCGCATCGGCCATCGCTACGCGCCTTGGTCTGAGCCGGCAGTCGGTCAACATCATCGCCGCTGATGCTGGACTGCCTAGAAAAGTGCCGCGAACAACGTCAGCGCAGCGGGACGAAATCGTCTGTCTCTACCAATCCGGTCTCTCGCAGCAGACAGTCGCAGACGCACTGGGCTTCAGTCAGTCCGCCGTGCACCTGATTCTCAAACGGCGAGGAACTCCAATCACAGGTTGACTCGCGCCGCGCGTTCCCATGGCGGGTGACGGTCGGAAGTTGCGGAGGTTCGCAGGTCCCGCCTGTCGGTGACCGAAGATAGTCTGCCCGTGTGACGACATCTGAGCTTCTCGACCTCGCCGAGGTAGCGCGCGTTAGAGCACTTGGAGAACTCGACCAGGGCACGCAGAGCAGTCTTGGCCAGTTTCTGACACCCTCGCGAGCCGCTGCTCTCATAGCATCGTTCCCAAGGCTGCCGACAACTGGACT
>JBBSNC010000211.1:0-4626 GCA_038232855.1 Actinomycetales bacterium | reverse complement strand
CCATCTGGGCCTCAACGTTGACGCTGTTGTAGTGGTAGACCAGTGAGGAGACGACCGGTAGGTATAGCTTGCCGGGGTCGGAGGTGGAGAATCCCGCGTTGCGGTCCGGGGTCCACTGCATCGGCGTGCGAACTGCATCGCGGTCTTCGAGCCAGATGTTGTCCCCCATCCCGATTTCGTCGCCGTAGTAAAGGCATGGGGAGCCCGGCAGTGAGAGCAGCAGGGCGTTGATGAGTTCTATTTCATTGCGCGAGTTGTCCAACAACGGGGCCAACCTTCGCCGAATTCCGATGTTCGCCCTCATCCGCGGATCTGGGGCATACCAGCCATACATCGCTGAGCGCTCTTCGGTGGAGACCATTTCAAGGGTGAGCTCATCGTGATTGCGCAAGAAGGTTCCCCACTGCGTCCCGGTGGGGATATCGGGGGTCTCCTGCATGACGGTGACGATCGGCTCGGCCTTTTCCTCGCGCAAGGCGTAGTAGAGGCGGGGCATCACTGGAAAGTGGAAACACATGTGACACTCGGGAGCATCTTCGGTGCCGAAGTAGTCCACGACCTCGTTCGGCATCTGATTGGCCTCGGCCAACAACACTCTGCCTGGGTATTCCGTGTCAACCATGGCGCGAAGCGCGGCCAGGAACACGTGGGTCTGCGGCAGATTCTCGCAGTTGGTGCCCTCCTCCTCGAAGAGATAGGGCACGGCGTCGAGGCGGAATCCGTCGATGCCAATGTCCAACCAAAAGCGCACCACGTCGAACATCGCGGCCTGCACGTCGGGGTTCTCGAAATTCAGATCGGGTTGATGGGAGAAGAACCGGTGCCAGAAGAACTGTCGGCGCGCTGCGTCGAACGTCCAGTTGGACACTTCGGTGTCGACGAAGATGATGCGCGCGTCGGCATACTTGTCATCGGTGTCCGACCACACGTAGAAGTCGCCGTACGGTCCTTCGGGTTCTGAGCGCGAGGCCTGGAACCACGGGTGTTGATCGCTGGTGTGATTCATCACCAGGTCGGTGATCACGCGAATACCGCGGGCATGTGCCGCAGAGATGAGTTCCTGGAAGTCGAGCAACGTTCCGAACTCAGGCAGCACTGCGGTGTAGTTGGCCACGTCGTAGCCGCCGTCACGCAGCGGTGAGGCATAGAACGGCGGGATCCAGATGCAGTCCACGCCCAACCACTGCAGGTAGTCCAACCGGCCGATCAAGCCGGTGAAGTCGCCCGACCCGGTGCCGGTGGAGTCATCAAATGCCCGGACGAGCACTTCGTAGAAGACAGCCTTGCGATACCAATCCGGATCGTGCTTGAGGCCGGGTTGATAGAGGTTCAGTCCCATTGCCATCTCAGAAGCGCCTGACGTGGATCAGGTGGACAGGCTCGGCACCAACTCCGAGGCGGACGTAGTTGCGGCTGCCCCAATTCCACTGCTCGCCACTGATCAGGTCGTGGGCGATGAACGCCTCATGCCACTCCAGCCCCAGGGCTGGCATGTTCAGGTTGATCGTCGTTTCGCGCAGAGAATGTGGGTCCAGATTCACCACTGCGATGACCGTGTCTTGATCTGAGCCGTCATGAGCGCCGCCACCGCGCTTGGAGTAGACGAGGATGTTCTCGTCGTCGGCGCTGTGAAAGCTGATGTTTCGCAACCAGCGCAGGCTCGGATGATCTCGCCGGGCAGCGTTCAACGTGCGCAGATAGGGCGCGAGGTTTGGTCGCCCAGCGGCTTCGCCGGTGCCCCCATCGGGTCCGTCGAGGTCCCAGCGCCGATTCTTGTATTCGTACTTCTCATTATCGATCTGTTCCTCGGAGCCAGGACGAGCGACGTGCTCGCAATGCTCGTAACCCGCGTAGATGCCATAGGTCGGCACCAGGGTCGCAGCCAATGCAGCCCGCAACTTGAAGGCGGTCGGACCGCCGTATTGCATGAAGGGCGTCAAGATGTCGTGCGTAGTGGGCCAGAACGACGGTCGCATGTATGCCGCCGCGTCACCGGACAGTTCGGTGAGGTACTCCCGAATTTCGGCTGCCGAGTGCCGCCATGCGTAGTAGGTGTATGACTGTTGGAAGCCCACCTTGCCCAGGGTGTGCATCATCGCGGGCTTGGTGAACGCCTCGGCCAACCAGATAGCGTCGGGATGCGCTCGAGCAACATCGGCGATCAGCCACTGCCAGAACTCCACCGGCTTGGTGTGTGGATTGTCGACTCGGAAAATCTTGACCCCGTGATCGATCCATACCTGTATCACCCGGCGCATTTCGGCATACGCCAGTTCGGGGTCGTTGTCGAAGTTCAGTGGGTAGATGTCCTGGTATTTCTTCGGCGGGTTCTCGGCGTAGGCGATGGTGCCGTCGGTCAGAGTGGTGAACAGCGCAGGGTGCTGCTCGACCCAGGGGTGGTCCGGAGATGCGGACAACGCAATGTCTAGCGCGACTTCGAGCCCCTGACCGCGGGCTGCCGACACGAAATCGTCGAAATCGTCGAAATCGCCGAGATCGGGGTGAATCGAGTCCTGTCCACCCTCTGATGCCCCGATCGCGTACGGAGAACCCGGGTCGTGTTCTTCGCTTTGCAGGGTGTTGTTTCGACCCTTGCGGTTGGTGTGCCCGATGGGGTGGACTGGCGTCAGGTAGACGACATCGAAGCCCATCTCGGCGATCGCCGGTAGCCGCCGAGCGGCGGTGGCGAAGGTGCCGCTGGTCCACACCCCCGTGTTGCTGTTCTGGGTGGCCCCCTCGGAGCGCGGAAAAATCTCATACCAGGCGCCAGTGAGCGCCAGGCTCCGCTCGACCCACCAGTTGTACTCCGGCGAACCGCTGACCATGTCCCGCAGCGGAAGGCGCGTCAAGATCGTGTCTACTTTACGCGCCGTGCCTGCGCCGAGACGGGCCTCATCGGGGCGCTCGGCGTCGCGCAAGACCTTGATCGCAGCGCTCAGTGTGTCGTTGTCGGAGTCGGTGTGCTCGACCTCATCCCGCGCGCGCTCGAGCACTCGGGCTCCCTCTTCGAGCATCAGTTCGACGTCCACCCCGGCCTCGACCTTGATCGTTGCGTCGTGGTGCCAGGTGGCATAGGGGTCGGACCAGCCCTCGACGCGATAGCGCCAGGTGCCTTCGCGATCTCCGAAGACGGTGGCGGCCCAGTGGTTCAGACCCTCGTTGAGGCAGGTCATCGCGGCGCGATGCTCCGCGCCGTCCGGATCGGTTACCACCACGGTGGCATTCACTGCGTCGTGGCCCTCCCGAAAGACGGTGGCGGTCACAGTGAAGAGTTCGTTGACGACCGAACAGGTAGGTCGCGCCCCACCATCGACGATGGGCCGCACGTTTTGAACCGGGATGCGTCCGATGGGGTGCTGGCCGACCTGTGAAAGCCAACTGCGGTCAATCGGGTCCTGTGTTTCAGCTAAGCGATTGGTCACAGCACTGACGCTACCCGCTCAGGGGTCATCCGGGCGAAGGAACGCAGGGTGGGCATTGTGGCCTATCCTTCGACCCGTGAAAGCGATCCGTCGACTGCACGTCCGCACTGTCCTGCCTCGGGCCTTAGCTCCGCTCAGCGACCTGTCGCTGAACTTGCGGTGGTGTTGGCACGGCCCGACCCGCGACTTGTTCGCCAGCATTGACCCGGAGCTGTGGCATCGGGTCGAGAACGACCCGGTCGCCCTCCTGAGCCGGCTGACGCCACACGACTTGGACTCCTTAGCCGCAGATCAGGATTTCTTGGGGCGGCTTGCGGAGGCGTCGGCCAGCCTGTCGGCATACCTGAGTGAGCCTCGGTGGTATCAGCAGCAGGCCGCCGCCAGCGAAGAGCCATTTCCCGGTGCCATCGGGTACTTCTCGCCAGAGTTCGGGATCACTGAGGCGCTACCGCAATATTCAGGGGGTCTGGGCATTCTCGCCGGTGACCATCTCAAGAGCGCCTCTGACCTCGGCGTGCCGATCGTCGGTGTGGGGTTGTTCTACAAGAGCGGTTACTTCCGTCAGCGGTTGGACTCCGACGGGTGGCAGCAGGAGAGTTACCCGCTGCTGGATCCGGATGATTTGCCGCTGTCGCTCCTGCGCGAGGCGGACAGCTCCCCAGTGGTCATCGAGTTGGCCATGCCGGGGGGTGGGAGCCTGCATGCCCACATCTGGGAGGCCAGCGTTGGCCGCGTTCCCCTGTTGCTGCTCGATTCGGACGTAGAGACTAACGACGCCGCGCGGCGTGACCTCACCAACCGGCTGTACGGCGGAGGTGGAGACCAACGCCTTGAGCAGGAGATGTTGCTCGGCATCGGTGGCGTGCGCGCCCTGCGAGCGTGGTCGAGGCTGACTGGTGCTCCCGTTCCAGACGTGCACCACACGAATGAGGGCCACGCGGGGTTCCTCAGCATCGAACGGATCAGCGAGCTCACCACCGAGCATGGCCTCAGCTTCGAAGAGGCGGTCCGCACCGTGCGGGCCGGGACCGTCTTCACCACGCATACACCCGTGCCTGCCGGTATCGACCGGTTCGGTGCAGACGCGATTCAGGCCCACTTCGGAGGCGCCGCGCAACTGCCCGGTGTGCCCGTGGAGAAGTTGTTGTCGCTCGGTGCCGAAACGTACGCCGGCGGTGCTCCCGGCATCTTCAACATGGCGTTG
>JBBSNC010000210.1:0-4641 GCA_038232855.1 Actinomycetales bacterium | reverse complement strand
CCGGGCGTTGTCACGAGACCACCCCGTCACTTCCACGACCTGATCCAACACCCGGCCCTTGTCTTTCTGTGAAGCCTTCGCGTACCCCTTGGCGTACCTGCTCGTGACCTCGGCCCGAGACCTCATCGACAACTCACTTTCCATACCCCAATCCACTCACCGTTTCGCGGGCATTCCTACGTGAGGCACGGACAGCGTTTCGCGGGCACTTCTCGTGAGTCTCGTCGGGTAGTTGCACCGAGAGGTATTTGAAGGCACAATTATCATAAGCGCTCCCCTTCGGGGTCGAGCGCGGGCGTTCCGGCCCAACCCCCAAGGTCTGGAACGTCGACGGCCCCCGCTACCCCCCCAGCGGGGGCCGTCCCAGTCCACCTCTGTGTTTGTCGGACAGGTGAAGACAGTGGACTGCCCTGCGGTCTCTAGTTCTGCCACGGATTGATCTGACGAGAGCAGGCGCTCGTGGTCCTTTGTCTAAGAAGACTGCAGGTGCAGGCGATAGCCCTAGCCCAAAGGCCATTGCTGAACGAGTTGCGTCGACGCAACATCCCCGTCACCCTGCTGCGTGGGGGGCAGGCAAGCGCGCTACCGCGCAACTGGCGACGCGGCTGCACAAGGTCCTGGCGCGCCTTGAATCAGACGTGGTGCTCGCCAATGGCGTCCGGGCCGCAACAGTGGCGACGCCTTCGGCCTGGTGGGGTGGTTGGCCGGTGGTGTGGGCCAAGCACGACCATGCTTTCGACGGTCCGCTGACGCGCATGTTGGGGGCAGCGGCTGAAGCGATTGTCGCGCCGTCAGAGGCAGTGGGCGCAGCGGGCACGTCGCGCATCCCGGTCGTGTTGCCGCTCATCCACATCCGCCCGACTTGCGGGACTCATCCACAGTTGTTCGCAACGAGGAGCCACTCGAGCCAGGGAGAATCAGACTGGCGCCATGAATAACAAGACGAGCGTGCGCCGGGTGCACCCCACGGTCCTGGGCATATTGGGGGCTCATGGAGGGGTTGGAGCGAGCACGGTCGCAGCCGTGCTCGCCGTTCGGGGCGGTATGTCGGGGCGCCCAGTGACCGTGATAGACGGCCATCCTTTTGGCGGCGGTCTCGACGTCATGCTGGGCGCCGACCTCGAACCGGGGTGGCGGTGGAATGACCTCGCCGCAGTCCGGGGTGATATCGACCCTGCTGCTCTGCGCTCCCGGTTACCGTCGGCATGCGGGAGCGCGATCTTGTCGTGGGGTCGTTCTGCCTGTTCGCAGGCGCCGAAAGGCTCAACGATCGCCGTGGCCGAGGCGTTGGCATCGGGTGGTGACCTGACCGTGATCGATCTTCCCCGTCCCGATTCGGTCGACGCCACCGTGTGGTGGTCGCTCTGCACCGACCTGATTGTCATGCTTGAAGCGGGGGTCCGACAGGTCGCCGCCGCGGCATTAGTGCTGGAGGCGGTGGCTGCGGTTCGTGACGTGACCGAGGCGCCGACGGTGCAGTGTGTGCTCCGCGAGCGCCGTCGACACTCCCTAGACCGTGACCAACTGGCAGCGCTGCTCGGGGTGCCCTTCATCGGATCGATCACCCACGACCGCGGCGTTGAGGCAGCGCTGACCCGGGGTGAGCCTCTCGGGAAGAGAGAAGGATCCTTGGCGCGGCTGGCCGACTCTGTACTTGCGGACCTGCTGGTGAAGCCGGTGCAGGCGGCATGAGTGCCGCCGACCCCTTGGTGCAGCGTGAGATCGAGCGCGGGCAATTGCCCACAGTTGAGCGTGTGGCACGAATCTCCAACAGCCACGCCACCCAGTTCGGCTCCGAAGGGGCAGCCGAGGTCCGTGAGCAACTTGAGAGCGCTGTCCTCGGCCTGGGTCCGTTGCAACCGATCCTCGCCGACACGTCGGTGACGGATGTCTTGGTCAACGGATCCACGGGCGTGTGGCTCGATCGGGGCAACGGGCTTGAGCCGGCGCCAGTGCGGCTCGTCGACGACGCCGCACTGCGCCGACTCGCGGTGCGACTCGCCGCATTGGCCGGTCAACGGCTGGATGACGCTGCGCCCTTCGTGGACGGATTGCTGCCCGGCGGCATTCGGCTGCACGCGCTGCTGCCGCCGATGGTCGAAGGAGCTGCGCACATCAGCCTGCGGATTCCTCGCGAGAGGCCACCGACGTTGCAGGCGCTCGGTGCCTGGGGGATGTTCGATGCTGGAATCGCCGAGGTCTTGGCGCGCATCGTCCACCGCAAAGTTTCCTTCGTGATCGGTGGTGGCACGGGGGCAGGCAAAACGACATTGTTGGCGAGCATGTTGGCGCAGGCGGGGCGGACCGAGCGCATCGTCGTGGTCGAGGACGTCAGAGAACTCCGCATCGAACATCCGCACGTCGTGCACTTGCAGGGCCGGGCGGCCAACGTCGAGGGTCGCGGTGAGGTCTCCTTGACCACGTTGATCCGACAGTCCTTGCGGATGAGGCCGGACCGGGTGGTGCTGGGTGAGGCGCGTGGCCCGGAGGTCCGTGACCTGTTGACCGCGATGAACACCGGGCACGAGGGCGGGTGTGGCACGATCCACGCCAATTCGGCCATTGACGTGATCGCCCGCTTCGAGGCTCTGGGTGCCCTGTCAGGTCTGAGTCCGGAAGCGGTCCACACGCAACTCGGCTCGGCCATCCAAGTCGTCCTTCACGTGGGACGCACGGGGACAACCCGCCGGCTGCTGGAAATTGCCGTGGTGAGCATCGAGGAGGGCCGAGTCTGCATTCACCCTGCGGTGCGTCTGAGCGACGGGGTTTACGCCCAATGCTCGGGCTATCCGGCCCTGGCGACCCTCTTAGCTGACGGCGCTGAGTCGTGACCGGCAGCGAGACCATTCAACCAGTGGCCTGGGCCATGGGATTGGCTGTCCTGTCGGTGTTGCTGTGGTCCCGGCGTTCGGGGACGTCCGTGCTGGCCACCCGCTCGATCTTGTCGGGGCGCAAGGGCGTGCTCGCGATCAGCCGCCCCCGGATCTGGGGCGAGCTGCGGCGGATGCTGCCCGATCGCAAGGGACGCGCTGTCGACGTGCTGCCCTTGCTCGATGGTGTCGCGGCAGCCTTGCGTGCCGGTCTCACCCCCGAACAGGCGCTGCGGATGTCCCTCCAGGACTCCACGGACTCCCGCGTACACGTTGCTCTGGAGCCGGTGCTCGACGCGGCTGCACAGGGGTGTCCGCTGGGTGGGGTTTGGCAACGCGTCGCACGCAAGCAGGGCAATGCTGATCTGTCGGCACTTGCGCGAGCCTGGACTCTCAGCGAACGTCTCGGATGTCCGCTGTCCGACGCGGTCGCTGCTTCCGCCCAGATGTCTCGATCGCGCACGGTGCTCGAGCAGCGGTTGGACGCGGCGACCGCTGGTGCGCGGGCCACCACCACTCTGCTCAGCGTCCTGCCGATTGCCGGAATGGGGCTCGCCCTCCTGCTGGGGCTCAGCCCGGTGCGGTTGTACGGGAATCCACTGGGACTGGCCAGCGCAGGCTCTGGGTTGGTGTTGCTGTGTGTCGGGCGCTGGGTCGTGGCCCGCATGGTGGCCTCGGTGCGCGAGGCAGTGTGATGGCCCAGCCGCTGTCTCTTCTTGCGGCGATGCTGGGGTGTGTCGCCGTGTTGCTATGGCCAACCCGACGGGCCGCTTGGCGTCTAGGCTCCTCGGCACGTCCTCGAGCGCGTGCCCGGTCACTGGATCCACCCATCGCAGAAGTGCTGGAGCATATTGCGTTGGCCTTGCAGGGGGGTGCCGGGCTTCAACCAGCCTTGCGGCAGGTTGCCTCCGGGACGCCAGGGGTGGCGGGTGAGGAACTCGCAGCTGTTGCGGCAGCAATGGCTTGGGGTGTGGACGATGAGTCGGCGTGGGCCAATGCGCCGAGCCGGTGGGACCCCGCCAGGCGAGCCCTACTTTTGGCTTCACGTTCTGGAGTAGGACCTTCAGCGCTGCTCAGTGCCGCTGCGGCGGACCTCAGACGGGACGCTTTGGCCAAAGCCGAGCGCGACACCGCCCGGCTGGCGGTGCTCTTGGTGTTGCCTCTGGGCCTGGCCTTCTTGCCCGCCTTCGTGCTGACGACGGTCGTTCCTGTGGTGATTGCTTTGGCCACGAGGGTCATTGCTGGTGGCTAGGGCGGCATCTGTTATGCACACCCCTGACCGAGCGAAACCTCCTCCACAGATCCGCAAGGCCGTGTGGTCACGCTCGGACTCCCGACGCACCGTTGACGTCGTGGGCCCGAAGGTGTCCACCCCGGGTCGCAACGTGCGCTCGGATGAACGAAAGGGGAATGACGATGAAGATACGACACCGCATATCCAGGGCACGCTGGATGCTTGCGCGTCAAGACAATGAGGCGGGGATGACGACCGCAGAGTATGCCGTGGGCACTTTCGCTCCATGTTCGTAGCGTACTTCGCAGTCGCAGTGACGACGAACGCCAGCCGCGCGGTCGTAGTGGTGTGTTGAGCGTGGCGGGGCGGCTGGCCTGCGGCTGCGCGTCAGGCACCTCCTAACGTCCCGCTGTCTTGCGTCAGCGTTCGTGTCGCACTTAGCGGTTTTGATCAGACCACATTTGTAGGGTCTTCGTGAGCCTCTGAGGAGGGTGCACGATGAGTACAACATCAGGTAGTAAGGGTAGCGGCGCGGTG
>JBBSNC010000209.1:0-4703 GCA_038232855.1 Actinomycetales bacterium | reverse complement strand
TGCGCCCTTCTTCGCCGACCACCCCGAGGCAAACCACGCGCGGATGAGCTTCTCCGGGATACCCGACGAGCGACTCATCGCCGGCGTGCGATCCATGGGCGAACTGTTAGCGCAGGCCCTCGCCTGAGACAGCCACTCAGATCTCAACATGGCGCCATCTTGATCGACCGGCACTACAGGGCACACGCGACTTCGCGCCCTATCCCCCCGGCCGCAGCCAACGTCTGCAGATCCGCATGCGCGCGGACGGTGATGCGTCCTTCCGCCGCCTGTCGGCGCACCCAGCGACCGGACCGTGATCAGTCGAGAAGATCGTGGTACTGGCGTCGTGCCTTCATCGCGTGGATCAAGAGTTCGTTGCCACTGTCGAAACGAAGCACCACGACCTCCAGAAGACGGCCAGCCGCGTCGAACCCGAGACGTAGCTGGCGGGCTGGACTGTCCTCGTCCAAGTCGCCGACGAAAACGGCACGCTCCGCGGCATAGACCGCGTCATCAGGGATCGTCTCCGTGCTTGCGCGCGGAGTCATGGACCCTCACGCGACGTAGGCGCGGATCGCTGCGCGGATCGCTTCCGAGCGGCTCACGTGATCGTGATCAGCGCGCTCGGCCAGTGCAGACAGCAGGGTTTCATCGATGCGCACCGGCACTACCTGTGCAGGTCCATCCCCCAGGGGCTTTCGACCGCGCTTGCGAAGCCGTTCGACGTCGTAACCCCGTTCGGCCTCCTCTGCCCAGTCCTCGATGTCTTGCTCGGTGACCGGCCTTCCATTGATGCTCTCCACATCCTAAATCGTAATACGAAAAGTGAAGACGTCAAGGGGGGTCCGCTTGTACTGCGATCCTCCCGTTCCGCGACTGCGGCATTCCGCCGCCTGCGGACGCGGCTCGCGGAACGGGGCTAGCGTCGTTGCGATCCGGGTGCCTGGCCGCGTCGGCGGCGAGCGGGGTCTGGGCCGTTTGCCAGGTCGCCGCGTGAGGTGACCGCCATGTCCAGCTCAACAACCCTTCTGCCGTTCCAAACCAGCGGGCTTGAACCCCTGGTGGAGATCCAGCGAGCCCATGTTGAGCTCTACATCCGCCCGCTCGGGGACCGCGGGCTGATGGACTCCTCGGTTGTCACGATGATGCACGCAGTACGTGGCTACTTCCGGTTCGCCCACATAGATGGTCTCATCCCGTCCGACCCGGTGGTCTACGCGCGGCTGCCGAAGGTCCACCGCGACGAGTCCCCGCACCCAGGGATTGGCAACTTCACTCCGAGCTTGGACCCCGGTGTCAGCGTGCCCGAGCTTGTGAACTGCATCGTCATTGGCGGCTGGTCCGCCGTGCTCGACGTCAAAAGTTCGAGAAGCCCAGCAATGGATCAAGGACTACGTGCGCACGATCGTGGAAGTCGACATGCTCCAGATGGGCGTCCGCCGCGACCCGGCGACCCTCCAAAGGCTTCTGGCCTCCTTGGGCCGCGGAACAGGGACGGACCTGAGCACCCAGGCCATTGCAAATGACATCGCTGGCGCAGAACGGTCGGTGCAGCGCGACACTGTCGCCGGCTACCTCGACATTTTGAGCCGGTTGATGATCACCGAAGACGTGCCAGCTTGGGCCCCGCACATGCGTTCGACCACACCGCTGCGGAAGTCACCCACGAGATTCATGATTGACCCGTCCTTAGGTTTTGCCGCCCTCGGTACAGGTCCCGAGCAACTCCTTCGTGATCTCAACGCCACCGGCTTCCACTTCGAGGGCATGGTGGTGCGCGACCTGCGAATCTACGCCCAGCCGATCGGCGGCCAGTTGTCTCACTGGCGCGGCGCGGCGTCCCTTCTTCGTTTCAAAGACAAGGTGGACACGGCAAAGACAGGCGAACCGGCATTCCTCGCCGTCGTCACCACTCGCGGGGCTGGCCTGCGGCGTGGGGATGGAGTCCAGGTCCTCCCGATCGCGTCCCTAGGTCCCTGACAAACTGAGCACCCACGCGCCGGTCAAGAGCTAGTAGGAACTGGGTTCCCCCGGAAAGCTCACTCCGGCGGTGAGAGCGTCATATCCCATGTTCATCTAGGCGGTCGGCATAGTCGAGCAGCGCGTCCTGCGCCACCGTCGCCTTGACCAGCAGGTCTTGAGCTCATCCTGGGGCCGGTCCATCGCGGCCCACGACTGCGGTGCCTCCGGCGCCTCATAGGCAGCCCGCAACCCCTGCCAATCGCGATGCACATCGCAGGACGTGGCAAAGACCTGCCACCACGCCGAACGCAAGTCGCTCGCCACCTGCCGCACCGGCCACCACTGTCCAATAGGGCCAATCCGGTGGGGCTCAGATCCCCGCTCACCAACATCCCGATCACCCGCGCATGGCGGTAGTGGAACAGAAACACCACCTTCACCGCTGTAGTTATCCCCAGCCTTACGCGAACGCGCCCCAACCAGGCTGCGGCATACTGCGCAGGTCGAATGCGAGGTCAACGATGGGACGAGTAACAGTGCGGCACCGCACCCTGCGGTATTCGGTCGATGCCGACACCGGGCAACTCACTCGTCGCGAACGACCGGACACCGTTGTCGTCGAGGAGCCGCTGGAATTGCGGATCGGTCAGTCCCCGCTCACGGTCACCATGCGCACGCCCGGCCACGACATCGAGTGGATCCACGGATTCCTGCATGCCGAGGGCATCATCGCCTCAAAGCAGGACATCCTGACTGCTCGCTACTGCGCCGGAGCGGTGATGGACGACGGCACCGGAACCGAGGTCAACACATACAACGTGATCGAGGTGCAGTTGGCCCCGCACGTCAGCGACCCGATCGAGGCTGGACGCACCCGGTCCTTCCTGACGTCCAGCGCCTGCGGGGTATGCGGAAAGGCCAGCATCGAGGAGCTCGCCGTGCGCGCCGCATACGACCTGAGCAACGACCACACACGGGTCAGCGCCGACACACTGCTGGCTCTTCCGGACCGTCTGCGTGAGTTACAAGCCACGTTCGAGCGCACCGGCGGGCTGCACGCGGCGGGACTGTTCAGCGCCGAAGGGGACCCCCTCGTGGTCCGCGAGGACGTGGGGCGACACAATGCCGTCGACAAAGTCATCGGTTGGGCGATGCAAGCCGACCTGCTGCCGTTGCGCGGCCATGTGCTGCAAGTCAGCGGTCGAGTGTCGTTCGAGCTGGCGCAGAAGGCCTATCTCGCGGGCATCCCCATCATCTCGGCGGTCTCCGCTCCCAGTTCACTGGCCATCGAGACGGCACAAGCCGCGGGTATGACGATGGCCGGGTTTGTGCGCGGCACATCGCTCAACGTGTATACGCATCCAGACCGCATCACCGGGGCCTCACCGCCGCGCCAGCCGCCGGCTTGCGCTGACGACATACCATAGGAGGGACATGTCTGATCTGCCGTTCCCCACCGTGACCCCGTTAATCGATCGCTTCGACCGGGTGCACCGCGACCTGCGCATTTCGCTGACCGACCGGTGTTCGCTGCGCTGCACCTATTGCATGCCCGAGCAGGGTGTGCCGTGGCTGGCCAAGACCACGATGTTGAGCACCGAAGAGCTTCTCCGGCTGGCTTCGGTAGCCGTGTCCCTTGGCATCACCGAGGTAAGGCTCACCGGTGGCGAACCGCTGCTGCGCCGCGACATCATCGACGTGGTCGCCGGCGTCGCAGCGATGGAGGGGGTCGAGGGGCCGGTCGAGGTCTCGATGACGACCAATGCCCTGGGGCTCGACAAGGCCGCGCAGGCACTCAAAGACGCCGGACTGGCTCGGGTGAACATCAGCCTGGACACGTTGCAGACCGAGACCTTCAAGCAGATGGCCCGGCGGGACCGCCTCGACGACACGTTGGTCGGCATCCGCGCAGCCGCCGACGCTGGGCTCACCCCGATCAAGCTCAACACCGTGCTGCTGCGCGATGTCAACGATCACGAGGCCGTCGACCTCCTAGGTTTCGCGCTGGAGCACGGCTACGAATTGCGCTTCATCGAGCAGATGCCGCTGGATGCAGGTCACACCTGGCACCGCGAGTCGATGATCACCGGCGCGGAGATCCACGCGAGGTTGCGGACGGCATACGACCTGACTCCGGTGCCACAACGGGGCAGCGCGCCGGCCGAGCGCTTCTACGTCGACGGCGGCCCGGCCACGGTGGGCGTCATCGCCTCGGTGACCTCGCCGTTCTGCGGGGCGTGCGACCGGGTGCGGCTGACGGCTGATGGCCAGCTGCGCAACTGCCTGTTCGCCGCCGGAGAGACTGACCTGCGCACCCCGATGCGGGATGGCGCCAGCGACGAGGAACTGGCCCAAATGTTCCGGATCAGCATCGGCGCCAAATTGCCCGGTCACGGGATCAACAACCCCGGCTTCCTTCAGCCCGGACGCCCGATGAGCGCCATCGGCGGCTAGTCCTACTGCCCCGCGCAGCACAGGAGGTTTTCAACGTGCGCCCTGGACCGTCCGCAGGCGTTGGCACACCGGCGCCGCGCTAGTCATCGTATTGCTCACCACAGCGGCTTTGGTCGTCTACGCGATGAGCGCTTCACGGTGACCTCAGCGGGCCTCAAGACCTACGACGGCCAGGCCATTTATCTGCCCGGCGTGGACCAGGAGGATGTGCCAGAGCTCAACACCCTGCTCACCGATAGGCAATGATCGGCGCCGCGAAGCTCACCCTCGAACTCTGCATCGGAGCTCACGTCTGTCGCCAGGGC
>JBBSNC010000208.1:0-4710 GCA_038232855.1 Actinomycetales bacterium | reverse complement strand
GCGGTGTTGATCGCGCGCCGCAGGAACGAGGTGTGCAGCACGTCGGGTAGCAGCCCGTCGTCCTTCAGCAGTTCGCCAGCACGTGCGGCCTCGCTGCGGCCCTTGTCGGATAGGTCTTCGTCGACCCACCCGGTGAACAGGTTCTTCGCGTTCCATTCACTCTCGCCATGCCGAAGCAGGATCAAGGTGTATGTCGATTCAGAAGCCTCAGTCGTCATGCCGGAAGTCTAATCCGCAGTGCTGATCCTCGTGCGGTTCACCACACTGTGACAGTTCGAAATCTGCTCCTGCTCAGCAGGTTTCAACTCTTGACACGCCTGTGATCCAGAACACATTGCGAGCCGTCGCGCCGCCAGTTCGCCGGCTCCCGCCGGTCGTGCCGCCGGTGCCGGGTGCTGTCCCGCTCAACTGAGCCGGAAGTAGACGTCAGTGGGGCGAGTCAGCGACGTTGCTCGCCTCACGGCGTTGGGCTCGAGGCCGGTGCGTCGAGCAGGCTGCGGAACGCTTCTAAATTGGCTGTCGACTCCCCGCGCGAGGTGCGCCATGCCCACTCGGTACGCATCGCCGACAAGAAGCCCAGAGCAAGAAGTTCGTTGAACGGCTCATCGCAGGCGACCAATACCGCCCCCAGAAGTTCATCGAGCATCTCTACGCTGATCTGGTCGATCGAGAACTGACCCACCAGATACACATCGCCGCTGGCGTCAATGGCATAGCTGACACCGGGCAATCGCAGGTTACGCCGCAACAAGAACGCATAGACGCCCGCGTGATTCTCATCCGGATGGCGGACCACGAAGGCCCGCAACCGGACCGCCCTGCGGCGCACTAGCAAGGACACGACCGTCTTCAGTTTCCGCTCACCCGGCAGCGCCAGCACCGTTTCCCCCACTCGCGTGCCTTCCTCCCAGGCGATGTCCAACGCGTCAAGGTGGCCGCGCAGCGACGTGGTGACCTCTCCCTGAGCCGACGTCATGGCACCACCGCGGCCGGTATGCCGACCAGCCGCTGCGCCTCATCGATACCACCTGAGTCCGGACCAGCCACAGCGGCTGCATAGACCCCTTCCAACGTGTCCACGGTGTGCTCCCAATCGAAGCCCTCCGCATGCTCCGGACCGTGGCGGCGCATGTCCTCCAATCGCCGCGAGTCTGCCAAAACCTCCGTCAGCACCTGCGCCCAACAATGGGGATCATGGCCATCAACAAGCACACCTGCCTCGCCCACCGCGACCGGAAGGCCCCCCACTCGTGCCGCCACCACAGGCGCGCCGCTAGCCAACGCCTCCACCGCCACCAAGCCGAACGACTCGCTATACGACGGCACCGTCACCACATCAGCGGCGCGATACCACTGCGCCAAATCCAGCCGTGAGACCGGCGGCACAAAGTGCACAACGTCGGTGATACCGAGGTCGTCAGCAAGGTCTGCGAGCCACGTCGGTGCCTGCACCCCACTACCGGATAGCCCACCCAGCAACGCCACCACCAAGCGGTCGCGCAGCACTGGCTGAGCCTGGATCATCTGGGCGACCGCTCGCAACACCACATCTGGCGCCTTCAGCCGCTGAATGCGACCCACGAACAACACTATGACCGCATCGGGCTCCAACCCCAAGGCCGCACGCGCGCTGTGCTGGTCACCGGGAGTAAAGATCTCCAGATCGACACCGGGATTGATGACGTGCACCTTCGCCGGATCAGCGGCATACAGGTCGATCAGTTGTGCTGCTTCCGCTTCGGTGTTAGCGATCAGGGTGTTGGCGGCGCGCACCACCTGCTCCTCGCCGATCTCCCGGCCCCTGGGCTCAGGGACATCTCCTGCGGCCTGCTCCTGATTCTTCACCCGGGCCATCGTGTGCATGGTGTGCACGAGCGGCACATTCCAACGGTCTGCAGCCAGCCAACCCACTTGACCCGAGAGCCAATAGTGGGAGTGCACCAGGTCATACCAATGCTCCGGTCGAGCGGCCGCGATCTGCATCATGCCTGCGGCGAAAGCACACAACTGCCCGGGCAGGTCCTCTTTGTCCAGACCTTCGAACGGGCCAGCCTGCACATGGTGCACCAGCACACCGTCGCCCAGGTCGGCGTCCAGCGGCACCGTGTCTGCCTGACTGCCGTCGGTGGCTCTGGTGAAGATCTCAACCTGGGTGCCCCGTGCGGCGAGCCTGCGGGCCGTCTCGACGACATAGACATTGAGCCCCCCTGCGTCTCCTGTGCCCGGCTGGGACAACGGCGAGGTGTGCACGCTGACCATGGCGACCCGACGCAACTGCTCCGCAGGCGTATCGGTCATCCGCTCAGTTTGGCACGCGCCAACTCACGACAACATCTGCAGCACCGTCCCCATCTACGTCCCGGTGCTCGCAGCAGCTGTTAGTCGCGCGTGTAGTCGTCTTCGATGCGTTCGATGTCATCTTCGGTGAAGTCACCGAAGGCAATTTCCAGCACTCGAGCCGCCTCCGCTCCGGGATTGCTGATCCGATGCGCACACCCTCGTCGCACCCAGATCAACTCCCCCGACTGCGCAAGCCATTGCCGTTCGCCGACCACCACCTGTAACGGCTCATCTAAGATCTGCCACAACTCGCTCCGGTTGTCGTGCCGCTGAAGGGACAGCCGCTGGCCCGCCTCAACGGTGATGGTCTTGACAGTCACCGGTTCGTTGGCGACGTAACGGTGGAAATGCCCCCACGGCCGGTGCTCTGTCACGACCTCGTCGGTTCGATCGGCCTCGAACTGGGCGTGCCCGTTGCTCACGCTCACCGTTCGTCCCATCTCGAGTCTCGTCGCGGCACTATGGCCGCTCATGCCGCGCGCTCGCGGACAAAGTCACCCACCAACCCTCGCACGCGGTCTCGGTGAGCCCACATGATGCCACCTTCGGGCAGCAGCTCCAGTCGCGCCTGCGGCAGCGCCGCCATCACGTCCCGAGCCACCGACACCGGGTGGACCTCGTCGGCCTCTTGCGCGATCACCAACACCGGGCACTTCACGGCTGCTAGCACCGCCCGATCAGTCAAGGGTGACTGCGCAGGTAGCTCCCGCAGCGCGCGGGCGGCACCACCGCCGATCAGTCGGTCGGCCTGCTCGCGGCACCACTGCAGCACTTCAGGCTTCGTCGCACATGCGGCCGGCTCCCAGGAGGCGAGCTCGGCAGCGACCACCTCCCGGTCGCCAATGTCGACCTGGTCGGCCAAGGTAACGAAACGGTCCATTGCGGTGTCACCCCGGGGTCGATCCAAGGCTGCTGGAAGCAACAAGACGACCGCGGCAAAGCGTTTGGGATCACGGGCTAAGCCAGCACAGATGGCCCCCGCACCCATGCTGATTCCGGCGACTGCGGTGGCCTGTGCCTGGTCGGCGACGGCCCACACCTCGTCGGCCAACGCGGCATACGTCATTGAGGCAGACGGCACGGATGCGCCGTGCCCGGCGATGTGGGCGAAGGTGCGCGTGCCTGTGACGCCGCCCGCATAGGGCCTCGTGGTCGCAATCGAGCCGCCGAGGCCATGTAGGAACAGGGACGACGGCTCACCGTGGCCCCGCCTCAGCACCTCGAGGTCTCCGGACGGGCCAGAGATCATCTCCGTATGCCGACGCACACCGGCTACCACGGGCCGTAGGGCCCCATGTGAGTTCCGTTGTTTTGCCCACCGCGCAACGAGCGAACGGCGGGTCGCACATCGGTGAGATAGATCGCTGCGGCGACAAACCCGATCAGCCCGAAGAGGTTCAGCGGATTGGTGAAAGAAACGAACCCGAGCAGTGCGGCGACTCCGGTCACCGCGAGCCAGAAGCCTTTGGTGCGTTTCCCTGCGGCGGCGAAGGCATCCGGACGGGTTGTCGCTGCGTCCACCACAGCCCAGACCTCGAGGGCCAGGGCGATGACGCCCAGGAAGAGCGCGACGGAGGCTTGGGCGCTGAAGAGATCCACCGGAACAGCCTACGTGCCGAACATGAATGACGGATGTGTCTAGGCCTGGGTATCAACGATGAGCGTGAAGGGCCCATCGTTGATGAGTTCAACATCCATCTGAGCACCGAAGATGCCGGTAGCAACCTCGATGCCGCGCGCCCGCAGATCCTCGGCGACCGCGTCGACCAGGGGCTGCGCCAGCGGCCGGGGAGCAGCATCGCTCCACGAGGGGCGGCGCCCCTTTGTGGTCGTGCCATACAACGTGAACTGGCTGATCACCAGCACTGCTGGCGGCTCCGGGTCATCCACATGCTCACTCAGCGAGGTGTCGTCGGCCAAGATCCGTAGCTGGGCAATCTTGCGGGCTGTGGTGCTCACGTCGGCATCGGTGTCCGAGTGGGTCACCGCCACGAGGGCGACCACTCCCGGGCCGATGCGCCCGACCACGTCCCCCTCAACTGTGACCGAACCTCGGTGCACCCGCTGCAGCACTGAGCGCACCTCAGCGCGCTCCCGCGACAGCCAGATCGACAGCTTCGAGCGCCCCCACGGGAGCACCGTGGCCGAGCACGGGCTGGGCGGCAATGGCATCGAACGCCTCGTCATACTCGGTCAGACCCATCGCCCGCAGCGCTGCGACGGTGACCGCGGCACGCGCCCGCTCACCGCCATCGGTGATCTTCACGGCAAGCCCGCGCCCATCAGGCAAACCCACTGCGTACACCGATTCAGCGCCGTCCTTGGCGATCAGCCCAGGCACGGTCTCGATCAAGGCGCTGACGTCTCGGC
>JBBSNC010000207.1:0-4716 GCA_038232855.1 Actinomycetales bacterium | reverse complement strand
ATCTCGGTGACGGCTCGCGACCTGTCCATGATGGCTGCGGTGCTGGCGACCGGCGGCGTGCACCCCGTCAGCGGCGAGCGTCTCCTGTCGGCCAAGGTGGTCGAGCGGGTTCTGTCGGTGATGTCGACCTGCGGGATGTATGACGACGCGGGCGAGTGGATGGTGCGCGTGGGGTTGCCTGCCAAGTCGGGTGTCGGCGGCGGGATCATCGCAGTCACGCCCGGTCAGGTCGGCATGGCTGTCTTCTCGCCGCGGCTGGATCATCACGGCAACTCGGTGCGCGGAGTGCTCGCCTGTGAGCGGCTCAGCGCAGACCTGGACTTGCATCTGATGCGCGGTGCTCGCCTCTCGCACCAGGCTGTGCGGGTGCGGTATCCGATCAGCGAAGCGCCGTCTGGAGTGCGTCGCCAAGCCCCCGCCCAGGAGGCTCTCAATACGTTCGGCGATCTGGCACTGATCATGGAAGTGCAAGGCGATCTGACCTTCGGCTCAGCCGAGTCCGTGGTGCGCGAGCTGGTCGAACTGCCCGAAGAGGTGGAGTTCGTGGTGCTCGACATCCGGCGCATCACCGACGTCACGCAGTTTGCTCGAGACAGCCTGCAGCGGGTCGACGCCGCCTTCTCCGATGACGCACGCGTGGTCGTGGTGGTGGATGACTCGGGCCGTGTCCAGCCGACCGAAGCGGGCGAGCGTGGCCCAACGCACGTCTTCGAGCAGCGCCGTCAAGCCATTGAGTGGGTCGAAGAGCAGTTGATCGAACGGCATTGCGCTGCCCCGAGCCACGCTGATTCGGTGGCAGTTGAGCAGAGCCTGGTGCTCTCGGCGTTGGATGACGAATCGACCGCGCGGCTCACTACTCTGATGGGCGAGCAGCACTTTCAGGCCGGGGATGTCGTGCTGCGGCACAACCAGCCCTTCGCTGGGATCTTCGTGATCACCCGAGGGGTCGTGGAGTCAAGCGTGAAGGATGCCGAGGGCGATCAGCACCGACTGACGGTGCTCGGCCCAGGTATGACGTTTGGCGAGTTTGGGCTGGTCGGCGACGGTCGGCATTCAGCCACCGTGACCGCGATGTCGGACTTGAGCGTCGAGGTGCTCAGCCCGCATACCCTGCAGGAGTTGGAGGCAGGCGACCCGGCCCTAGCGCTACGCCTCTGGCGAGCCATCTCCCAGGACGCGTTCACCCGCGTGCGGCAGCAACTGGCCGAAATCAGCGACCGAGCCCGGGAGTCGCACTAACCGCTCCTGGCCCGCCTCCCTGCGGCATACGTTCCTTGCACTTCAACGCCACTTTCGTATGCCGAACCGGATAGCGTTGGCGCGCCAGCCGGGGCCAACCCCCGCGCTTTAAGGCGGGGCCGCCGTAGCGACCCCGCCTCGATCACCGCTTCAGGCTCCAGCGCCCGCCATCACGCGATCGGTCTCAAGCAGCGTCTTCAGGCTGCTGAGCACCCACGGCCAGCCGCCTCCACCGGCACCGCCATCGCCGCCACCTCGCACGTCCTTTGCCGTGTTCGGCGCGCCCTGACATTCGTGCGTGAGCGTCAGGCACGACGCCCCGCCCGGATACTCCTTGATCTCATACGTCAACGTGGTCTCCGGCTCGTCTTGCCACTCTGGCGACCACGTCTGGACCAACTTGTGCGGGGCGTCGACCTCGAGCAAGGTGCCGGTAACGGCGACGTCGCCCATCCCCATTTCTTTCATCTCGGGGGTGGTCAGGTCGCGCATCGCCCCTCCTTCGCGCAAGTCCATTTCAATCTCGCCGCCAAAACCGTACCGCGCGCTGAACTCCGCGGTCGTGATGGCATCCCAGATCTTCTGAGCGGGTGCCTCGATGTAGATCGAGAAGATTTGGACTTCGGGTGCCGCTTCGTCCGAGGCGACCATCGTCTGGGTGTCTGTTTCGGTGCTCATGACTTCTCCTCCAGGTGGTGTTTGAGTTCGGTCAGCGCCGTGACTCGGCGCTCGGTGTATTTGTCGATCCACCGGTCGTGGATCAACTGGATCGGAACGGGATTGAGGTAGTGCAACTTCTCCCGTCCCTGCTTGCGAGTCAGGATCAGGTCGGCCGCTTCGAGCAACCGCAGGTGCTTCGCCACTCCGAATCTGGTCATCTCGGTGTGCTCAGCGATGACAGCCTCGAGGTCGCCAAGACTTCGCCCGTCCTTGGTGAACAGGGCATCCAGGAGCAGCCGCCGTGTCGAATCGGCTAGCGCCTTGAATACTTTGTCGGCCTGCATGCCACGACGATAGGTGACCATTTAGTCACCTGTCAACACGCAACATGCGCAGAATGTCGAGGATTGCTAACGTCGGCACATGAAAACGGCGAGTAGCAGTCGGAGCCTCCTGGTGATCGTGCTGACGTTGCTGATGGTGTTGGCGACAACGGCACCGGCAGTGGCCAAGAATGGCAAACCTGGGTCCGCGGCACAGGTCTTCGTCGCACTCGATGAGGTCGCCCCGAGCATCGAGCACGACATCCGCTACACCACGCAGCACAACTTCGTGGGCTCGCGCATCCACTCCTACCGTGATCCCATCTGCGTCCTCACGCGGCCGGCAGCCGAGGCTTTGGCCGACGCGCAGCAGATCTTCCTTGCGCAGGGCTACACCCTGAAGGTCTACGACTGCTACCGCCCTCAGACAGCGGTCGATCACTTCGTCAAGTGGGCCAAGCGGCTTCGGGACGACCGCATGAAAGCTGAGTTCTATCCGGATGTGGACAAGGCAGACCTCTTCGCTGACGGATATATAGCGGCGCAATCAGGGCACAGTCGCGGTAGCACCGTCGACCTCACATTGGTAAAACTCCCGGTCGCCGATCAGCCACGATGGCGCCCGCGCATGGGTCTGTTCGACTGCCGCGCACCGCAGGAGCGGCGGTTCCCCGATAACAGCATCGCCATGGGCACGGGCTTTGACTGCTTCGACCCATTGTCAACGACACTCAGCCCCGAGATCACCGGTGAGGCCAAAGCGAACCGGCTCTTCTTGAAGGACACGCTGGAGTCCGTCGGCTTCGCCAACTATCCGGCCGAGTGGTGGCACTACACGTTTCAGCCAGAGCTATTCCCGGAGACCTACTTCGACTTCCCCGTTTCGCGCCGCGCCTTGTCCTGACCGGCTCATAGCGTGCAGCGGCATACGGTTCTAGCGCTGCAGCGCCACGTTCGTATGCCGTCCGGCGGGGGAGAGCCAGCCCCGCTAGCGAGATGTGCCGCTACGCCACCGTGCGCAGCACACGGTCGACACGGTGGACCCGCAGCAACTGACCCCACCCGAGGGTGATGTTGTCCTCTTCCACCCCGTCCCGAAGACGACCCTCACCCGCCCGCCGATGTGGTGAAGCCTGTCGGGGGTCGGTAGTAACGTGAAGTGACTCAACTCAGGAGGACGCTATGACCACGTTGCCGGACCGCCCGAACACAGCCCTTGTCGTGATCGACATGCAAGTGGGTGTCGTCACCGGAGGCTACGAAGTTGACGGTGTCACCGCGAACATCGCCTCCCTCGTGGAGAAGGCCCGCACGGAAGACGTGCCGGTGGTTTGGGTGGCACACGCGGACTCGGGCATGCCGCGCGACTCCGAGGGTTGGGAGTATGTGCCCGAATTGCAGCGCCGCGACGATGAACCGTTAGTGCACAAGAGTTTTGGGGATTCGTTCGAGGACACCGACTTTGAGGCCGTCTTGCATGAACGAGGCATCGGGCACCTTGTCGTGACGGGCGCGCAGACCGATGCCTGCATTCGCTCCACGCTTCACGGCGCGCTGGTCCGGGGGTATGACGCGACCCTGGTTGAGGACGCGCACACCACCGAAGACATGCGCGAGTGGGGATCGCCGATCGGTCCCGAGCAGGCCATCGCCTACACGAATCTGTATTGGAGTTTCTCCAAGGCACCGGGTCGATCGGGGGGCATCCAACCCACTGCCGATGTGACTTTCGCTGCGAGTTAGCGGACGAGGGGCCGTTTGCGGGTGTGCTGCGAACGAGACCGGGCCCTGTGGACAATTCGCGCGCTGGTATGCCGATAGGTGAGAATGTGTGCCCCGTGAGCAGTTGAGTGTGTTGTCTGACCCTGAGGGGATAGTTGTGCGCCGAGTTTCCGTGATCGCGTCGTGCTTGATGTTAGGGGCAGTGACCGCGTGTTCCACTCCTGAGGCATCCGATCCGCCAGCGCCCGAAGACTCGTTGACGTCGCAGTCCGAGAGCGAGGATGCCGAGTCGACGTCCACGCCGGACGACGCCGCGCAGACCAGCGCCAGCCCAGTCGATGCTCGCGGTGAAGACCCCGGCGTGCCCGAACTGCCCGCCGTAGCGATGGAGGACTCCGAAGCTGGAGCCGAAGCCTTCGTCCAGTACTACATCGGTCTGATCAACTATGTCGCAGCCTTTCCACAGGCAGGAGTCCTGGAGCCATACGGCGACCCGAACTGCGGGACGTGCAACGTATTCGAAGACGACGCTCATGATTTCGCCGAGGCTGGCAAATACTACGACCGAGATACCATTATCCCAAGCAGTTTTGAGTCATTGCGCTTCGAGAATGTATATCGGGTGGCTGTAGACGGGAAGGCGCCCGCATACAACATCATGAACTCTTCCGGCGAGATTGTCGCACGCACTGAAGAGGTTCCCAACTTCAAGATTGCCTTCCAAGTGTACATGCAGGATGACGAAGGCTATCGGATCGAATGGATCAAGAGT
>JBBSNC010000206.1:0-4717 GCA_038232855.1 Actinomycetales bacterium | reverse complement strand
TTTCGGGAACTCACTGGTGGCGGCAGGTCAGGTTGTGGACGACACACGGTCACGGGGATGGGTGTGGACAATCAAGGGATTCACCGTGGCGAGATCACCACGGCAACGGTGCCCGGGCCAGTGTGCACCGCCGTGACAGCGCCGAGAGGCACGACATCAACGGATAGCGACTCGGCATCCGCCGGAGCTGCGGAAAATTCCCGGTTCGCCTCCGTGATCGAGTCGGCGAGGTGCTGCGCTTGCTCAGCCCAGTCACAGTGGTGGATCCCCACCCTGACCCGGCGGTCGGCATCCAGATGAGTAGCGATGTCGGCCAGCGTTTGCTCCTGTAGTCGTGCCAAAGCCTTGCCCCGCGTGCGGACTCGCTCCCAGGGCTTCACTTCTCCCCCGGCCATGCTGAGCAGGGGTTTGATTGCGAGTGCCCCGCCGAAGAAGGCCGACGCAGCGCCGATGCGGCCACCACGGCGCAAGTACTCCAGGGTGTCGACATAAAAGTACGCGTTCGCTTCAGCAGCGCGCTTGGTGATGAGCGCCGTGACATCCCCCACCGAGGCGCCGACCGCGGCCACATCGGCTCCATCACAGGCGGCATACCCCATCGCCAGGCCGAGGGTGCGCGAGTCGACCACGGTGACTCCAACCGTAGAGCGCACGGCGGCTGCGGCAAGTTGAGCAGACTCAACGGTGCGGCTGATCCGCGATGAGAGGTGCACCGAGACAATGTGGGTCGCGCCACGCCGCGCGGCGACCTCGCGATAGACCTGCACGAACTCATCGGGTGCTGGCCCAGAGGTGGTCACGGACTGTCGGCCTTCGCGCAGGAGTGCGGCCACCTCGACACCGTCGATGTCAACGCCCTCAGCCTTCGACGTGCGCCCGACAACGACGTGCAGCGGCACCACCTCGATCCCATGCGCCTCGGCCATGGCGGCAGGCAGACTTGCAGTCGAATCAGTGACCACCACCACAGTCATGCCGGTTCGCCCTTCGTACTCAGGCCGGGACGATGTTCACGAGTTTGGGGGCTCGCACAATCACCATCCGCGGCGGGTTGTCACCGAGCATCTCTCGGATGCGCTCGCTGCCGAGTGCCTGCTCACGCAACGCGCCCTCGTCGATGTCGGCGGCCACCTCGATACGATCGCGCACCTTGCCCTTGATCTGGATCACGCAGGTCACCGCGTCTTCGACGAGCAGGGCCGGATCGGCTTCCGGGAAGGTGGCAAACGCCAGCGACTCGGAGTGGCCCAGCCGCGACCACAGCTCTTCCGCCAGGTGCGGCGCGACTGGCGCGACCATCTGCACCAGCGGCTCCACGGCGTCTCGCGGCACCGCATCCATCTTGGTCAGGCGGTTGTTGAACTCGATCATCTTGGCGATGGCGGTGTTGAAACGGATGCCGTCGTAGTCGACGCGCACCGCGTCAATCGTGCGATGCAATGCACGGGCGAGGTCCTCGCTCAAGGGCGCGTCCACGACGCTGACCTCGCCGGTCTCCTCATCGATCACGTTGCGCCAGAGGCGTTGCAGGAACCGCTGTGAGCCCACGACCGCCCGGGTTTCCCATGGCCGGTATTGCTCCAGTGGCCCCATCGACATCTCGTAGACCCGGAAGGTGTCTGCGCCATACTGCTCACAGATGGCGTCGGGGGTCACCACGTTCTTCAACGACTTGCCCATCTTGCCGTGCTCCTGGTTAACCGGGGCGTCGTTCCAGGTGTATGCCGAAGGCCCGCCTGAGTGGTCAGGGTGCTCGGTGACCTCCTCGGCAGGGACCGGCTGGCCGCGAGAGTCACGATAGACATATGCCTCGATCATGCCTTGGTTGATGAGGCGCCGGAAGGGCTCTTCGCTGCTGACGTAGCCCAGGTCGTGTAGCACCTTGTGCCAGAACCGCGAATACAACAGGTGCAGCACCGCGTGCTCGACACCGCCGATGTACAGATCCACCCCGCCAGGGTCTGTGGCGCCCTCGGGAGCCCCGGCCACCGGCTCATCCCGCGGCCCGATCCAGTACTTCTCGACATCGGGATCAACCGGTAGTTCACTGTTTGCGGGGTCCAGATAGCGCAAGTAATACCAGCATGACCCGGCCCAGTTCGGCATGGTGTTGGTGTCGCGGCGATACTTCTGCACGCCTGCACCGTCGCCCAGGTCCAACTCGACCTCGACCCAGTCGCTGGCTCGGGCCAATGGCGCTTCGGGCATCGAGTCCGCCGCTTGTGGGTCGAAGGTGCGCGGGCTGTAGTCGGGCACCTCCGGCAACTCAACCGGCAACATGTCATCCGGCACTGCGTGCGCAACTCCCTCGGCGTCCCACACGACCGGGAACGGCTCGCCCCAGTAGCGCTGCCGACTAAACAACCAGTCCCGCAGCCGGTAGGTCACGGTGGCTTCCCCCACACCGCGCTCGACAAGCCAGGCGATCATCGCCGCCTTGGCCTGCGGGACGTCGAGTCCATCCAGGCTGATCTCGTCATTCGCGGAGTGGATCGCAGGGCCTTCGCCGACATAAGCCTGGTCTTCGGGATGACCCTCGCTCGGTTGCACGGTGCGCACAATGGGCAGGTTGTATGCAGTCGCGAAGTCCCAGTCGCGCTGATCCTGACCGGGCACCGCCATGATGGCTCCAGTGCCGTAGCCCATCAACACGTAGTCGGCCACAAAGACGGGGATCTGCTGCCCGTTGACCGGGTTGGTGGCAAACGCCCCGGTGAACACACCCGATTTGGTCTTGGTGTCGGTCTGGCGCTCCAGATCGCTCTTGGTCGAGGCGGCTCGTTGGTATGCGGCAACGGCCGTCTCCGGGTCGGCTGCCCCCCCGGTCCAGGCTGGGTCCGTGCCGTCGGGCCACCCCTCCTGCGGCACGATCTGCGCGAGCCACGGATACTCAGGCGCGACCACCATGAAGGTCGCGCCAAACAACGTGTCCGGCCGGGTGGTGAACGCCTCCAGCGGCCACTCCCCGTCGCCGACCTCACGTTTGCCTCGCACCGCAAAACGAACCTTCGCTCCCGTTGAGCGGCCGATCCAGTTGCGCTGCATCGCTTTGACCCGCTCCGGCCAGTCGAGGCGATCCAGGTCGTCGACCAAGCGGTCGGCATACGCCGTGATCCGCATCATCCACTGGCTCAGGTTGCGCCTGAAGACCGGGAAGTCGCCGCGCTCGGTCAGCCCCTCGTTAGTGACCTCTTCGTTGGAGACCACGGTGCCCAGGCCCGGCGCCCAATTGACTGGTGCGGAGGACACGTAGGCCAGCCTGTAGTCATCCAGGATCGCCGACCGCTCGACGGGGCTCAGTTCTGCCCACGGCTGACCGCCAGGGGTAACCCTCGAGCCCCTCTCGAATTGCTCGGTGAGTTCGGCGATCGGCCGTGCCGCACCTGTGCCCCCGTCCAGGCGAACCGCCTGATCGTCATACCAGGAGTTGTAGATCTGCATAAAAATCCACTGGGTCCAGCGGTAGTAGTCCGGGTCAATCGTGGCGAACCTGCGCCGCGTCTCGTGCCCCAGACCCAGCTGACGCCATTGTCGGATGTAGGTCGCCATGTTGGCTTCGGTGGTGGCACGGGGGTGTTGACCGGTCTGCACGGCATACTGCTCGGCCGGCAACCCGAACGCATCGAAACCCATCGTGTGCATGACGTTCTTGCCGGTCGTCCGCTGGAAGCGCGCATAAACATCGGTGGCGACGTAGCCCAGCGGGTGTCCGACGTGCATCCCGGTGCCGGAGGGGTAGGGAAACATGTCCATGATCATGAGGTGGCCCCGGTCAGCGCCCAGGCGCGCGTCCTCGGGTTGCGCCCACGGCCCGGCCGGGTTGGCCGAACTGAACGTCCCCTGGCTCTCCCACCATTCCTGCCAGGTCGCCTCGATCTGCCCGGCCAGCGCCGCGGTATACCGGTGCGCTGGGGTGTCCTCACTCATCTGCTGCTCTGTCCTTGCCCTGGGGTTTCATCTCGTATGCCGACTCCTGTGCTGCACAAAAAAGCCCCCCGGTGTTCGAGGGGTTCCGCCGCGCTAGGCGATGCGTGCTCAGCGCGACGGCGTAAAAAGGAGGCTCATGCGGGTCGTCATGGTTTCGCCATCGTAGCGCAGCCGGGCACGTTGGAGGGGGCGGCTGAACAAGCCGAAGGGCGCCACCCCGCACCGGGATAACACCCTCAACACATGAGCAGTCTGTTAACCGCTGTCGCTTCAGCTGAGCTTGGCGGCCTGCTTCGCCATGGCCGACTTCTTGTTGGTGGCCTTGTTGGGGTGCAGCACACCCTTCGTGACGGCCTTGTCCAGTTTGCGGGAGGCCTCGCGCAGCGCCTGCTGCGTTGCCTCGGCATCACCGCTGGAATGTGCCCGGTTGAACTTGCGGATCCAGGTGCGCAGTTCCGACTTGTGCGCGCGGTTGCGTTCGGTGCGCACGGCGTTGGTCTTGACGCGCTTGATCTGCTGCTTAATGTTTGCCACGAAGTGTCTTCCTGCTTGGTTGGGCTGGCCTATTGATCTTGCTGAGGTTCAGTTCGTCAACGTATGCCGTCTGTCGGCAACGGACGCGACGGCCCACGATACCGCCTCCCTCTCGCTTCACCAACCTGCGCAGGACGTATCCTCCGCAGATGCGTAACAGATCTGCTTTCGAACGACTCGCGTGGCTGGCGCAGCCAGGCTACGTGGTTGCCGAGGTGCTGGTCGGTCTCGGCCTGGGGGTGGCCTACTCGTTTCG
>JBBSNC010000205.1:0-4717 GCA_038232855.1 Actinomycetales bacterium | reverse complement strand
CTGCCCGCCGATGACGTTGCGCCAATGGGGAGTGCTGGCGTCCTCCATGTCAGCCAGCCACACCCTCGCACCGGAGTTCAGCGCATTGATCGTCATCTTGCGGTCGGTCGGTCCGGTCATCTCGCAACGGCGGTCTGCCAAGTCATCAGGGATCGGAGCGACCTGCCACGATCCGGTCCGGACCTCCAGCGTCTCGGGCAGGAAGTCCAACTGATGGGTGCGCTCCACCTCGGCCTGACGTGCCTGGCGGGCAGCCAGCAACTCATCCCGGCGAGCGCCGAACGTGCGCTGCAGAGTCGCGACGAAGTCCAGCGCCTCCGGCGTCAGGATGTCGTCTTGGCCCTTGATGTCTTCACCGATGATTTCGACTCCCACGGTGTGTGCCTTTCTGCTCGTGAACGCTGTCGTTGGGACTACTGACGGGTCAGACCGTGGTGTCGGTCTTGGCGCTGCTTTCCTCGGCAGCGTGCCGCACGGCGGCAGCCACCATGGTCGCCACATCCGGGTCGAAGACCGAAGGGATGATGAAGCTGGCATTGAGCTCGTCTGGCTTGACGACGTCGGCGATAGCCGTTGACGCGGCCAGCATGATCTCCAGGCTGATGTCACTGACGCCGGCATCGAGCATCCCCCGGAAGAACCCCGGGAACGCCAACACGTTGTTGATCTGATTGGGAAAGTCGCTGCGGCCGGTGGCCACCACGGCCGCGTGCTTGCGGGCCGCGAACGGGTCGACCTCCGGGTCGGGGTTGGCCATGGCGAAGACGATCGAGTCCTTGGCCATCGTGGCGATGTCATCGCCGGTGAGCAGATTCGGTGCCGAGACCCCGATGAAGACGTCCGCCCCGGCGAGCACCTCTTTGAGCGTGCCCGACTCGCCCTCGGGGTTCGTGTTCTCGGCGATCCACCGACGCTCGGGGTCCGAGTTCTCCTGGTCGCGGTGCAGAGCACCCTCCCGACCGCAGGCCACGATGTTTTGCACACCCTCCCCGTGCAGGAGCTTGATGATGGCGTGCCCGGCGGCGCCGATGCCACTGACGACGACAGAAATCTGGTCGATCTTCTTATCCACAACGCGTAGCGCGTTCACCAGAGCAGCGAGAACGACGATGGCGGTTCCGTGCTGATCGTCGTGAAAGACCGGAATGTCCAACTCATCGCGCAGGCGACGCTCGATCTCGAAGCATCGGGGCGCGCTGATGTCCTCCAGATTCACCCCGCCGTAAACGGGCTCCAGCGCCTTGACGATGCTGATGATCTCCTCAGTGTCCTGGGTGGCCAGACAGACCGGCCAGGCGTCCACACCGGCAAACTGCTTGAACAGCGCGGCCTTGCCTTCCATCACTGGCAGCGCCGCAGCGGGGCCGATGTTGCCCAACCCCAGCACCGCCGAGCCATCGGTGACCACCGCCACCGTGTTGCGCTTGATCGTCAGCCGGCGCGCGTCTTCGGGGTTCTCCGCGATAGCCATGCACACCCGGGCCACTCCAGGTGTGTATGCGCGGGACAGGTCATCGCGGTTGCGCAGCGGCACCTTGGGATTGACCTCCAGCTTGCCCCCGAGGTGCAGCAGGAAGGTCCGGTCGCTCACCTTGCGAACGGTGACCCCGTCGACCTCAGCGAGAGCATCCTTGATGAGAGTTGCATGATCGGCGTCCATCGCGTCACACGTCACATCCACCACGACCCGGTCGGCGTGAGACTCCACCACATCCAGGGCGGTCACCGCCCCCTGCGCTCGGCTGACAGCGGCCACAAGCCCGCCAGTGGCATCTGATGTCGACGGGGCCTCAACGCGCACTGTGATCGCGTAGCCGGGGCTCGTGCTTGCCATATCGCCTCCATAGTGTCCGTTATGTGGATACTAGTGTCTGCATCGCGGAATGTCCACCTCATGTCGACTCACTGTGGTGATTCTGGGATGAACCTAAGTAGTCAGCGGCGACGGGCAGGGCTGTCATGACCGCGGCGGGTAGGACCCACGCAAGCAGCGTGCGTCACGAATGCAGAACCGTGGTGCGGCCCACTCGGTACAGAAGTCGGGACATGATGTGCCTCCTCGGTAGGGAAATCGATGTGTGCCTACCATGGAGCCGGTCGCTTGAGCGCGGCTTGGGATCTGCTCGGAACCCGTTAGGGGTGTGGGGCGGCCGCTTGGGTTGGGGAAGAGTTTGGGCAGCGCGACGAAGTGGCGCTACCGGCCGAGCAACGCGTCGACGTTGGGCAGCTGGTCGAAGTGGGAGAAGCTCCCGGCATCGTAAATCTCCTGGGCGGCCAAGAGAAACCCACCCCAGGCGGTCCGCGCCAGAGTTCCGCCCACACTGATCCGTCGAACACCCAGTTGCTCAGCGTCCGCGACGGTCATGAACGGGCTGTTGATCAGTAGATTCAACGGTTTGGGTGACACCGCGGCGACGAGTGCGGCGACGTGCTCCATCGTCGAGATCCGTGGGGCGTACAAACAGTCCGCGCCCGCCTCGGCATACGCACACAGCCGGCGGGCCGTCTCCTCGATATCGGGGCGCCCGCACACGAACCCTTCGGATCGACCGGTCAGGACAATCCCCGTGCCGCTCTCATCAATGGCTCGTCGCGCTGCCCTCACGCGGTCCACGGCCAACTCGAACTCGAAAAGCGGCTCAGCCACATCCCCGGATGAGTCCTCGATCGACAGTCCCGCGACGCCGGTGTCCGCGGCCAGCGCCACGTTGACCGCGACCTGGTCCGGCTCCACCGCGAAACCGCGCTCGAAGTCGGCGTTCACCGGCACCGACACGGCGTCGGCGACCTCCCGCAGATGCTCGAGCGTCTGCGCGAGCACCATCTGATTGTCCGCCCAGCCGTGGGTCCAGGCCAGCCCGGCGCTGGTCGTCGCCAAAGCCTTAAAGCCTATCTGCTCCAGTGCCCTTGCACTTCCCGCGTCCCAGGGATTCGGCATCACGAAGCACCCCGCCGAATGCAGGCGGTGGAACTCCAAAGTCCGGTCATCGCGCATCTTCAATCCAGTGTAAACAGGCCCCGGAGCGCCGAGCAAGAACTCGACGAGGCCCACGAATAGTGCCCGCGAAAGGCTGTCCGTGCCTCACGTAGGAATGCCCGCGTAACGGTGAGCGTGTTATGCGCTTAGCCAGCCTTTGCAGCATGTGTCCACCGCGGGCGCATCGGGGGCCTTGCCCACTTGGTACACACCTCCTTGACATCGTCGCCAGGGGGCATAACAGCAGGGCAGCGAGCCAGCTGGCGTTCGGGTTTGCGTTCGTGAGTCACCCGGTGGCGCTTGAGATTAGGAGTGCCCCGTGCGGTAGTGGGGGTCGTCGGCGGGTCGTCGGTTCCGGACGGTGAGACGGACGCTGGCCCTCTCGCCCAGGAACAGCCCGCTGGGTGAGGGAAGTGGGACGTGGGCCACCCACGACCCCTGGGCGTCGTCCTCATCGGTCAGCACGGCGCTTTCGGGTGGTTCGTAGTCGCGCAGGGGTGAGGAGATGTTTGAGGCCCAGGTCGCCCAGGCCCTCGGGGCTGGGTGTGCGTCGGTGGGTGGTTCGACGTCGACGATGAGCATGTCGTCGAAGTCGGCGGACTGCTCGATGTGGTCGCCGAAGGAGAAGATGCCCCCACGCTCGCGCAGGGACAGGACCTTCAACTGCAGTATGTAGCGCATCTTCGCCGTGTCCGGGCGGCTCTCCCGCGAGGACAGGAAGGTCGTGACCAGCGGCGTGGGTCGATCCGCGGTGTCCGTTGTTTTGGGCCACTCCAACTGAATCGGACAATAGTGCGCGGCCAGTTGCTCGTGCATCACGATAGGCAAACCACGCACCGACAGCCTGGTCTCGGCCTGCCAGGTCACCTCGGCATCGGGCTCCCCGGGGAGGCGGTAGTCCACCAGGTCAGCGGTGATCTGAAGGTCCCCGAACAGGAACCGTTTGAGGTTCTGGTAACCCTCTTCGGAGTTCACCAAACCATACCGTCCGGAGTGACTGCGATGAACGAAGGCAAAGTTGGCTTCCGGGATGTAAGCAGACTCGATCTGGACCAGCCCGTCGCTTTTAGGTCCCACCGCTTTAGCCGACAACCCACCGGCCGCGTCGTAGTCCGACGGGTTGGTACCGACCAGGCAGAACACGCGGTCCCCGGGGAAAGCTTCAGCTGGTATCGAGTTCGCGACCCAACCAGGTGGCGGAGCGTCCCTACGTTGGCGCTCAGGGGTCAGGTAGTCATACATCTGCCGGGGCCCGAAGATGTCGCCCCCCTGGATGTTGAAGGTATCGCGCATTCTCTCCAGCAACCCGAAACCCACGTTGAAATGGATGCCGCCATGGGGCGTGCCGTAGGTGAAGAACCGATCAATGTGATTCAGCCCATGGTCACCACGGTCCGGCAGCACCTTCTGGATCAGGCAACGACAAATGAGGCCACCCATCGAATGAGCCACCAAGTGGACGCGCGGTGAACCGGTGCGATCCTTGACCTGCCCTATCAGCGTGAACAGGGATCTGGCCGCCGACTCCAAATCGAACTGTTGCTGCTCACCAGGACCACCCTCGTTCCCCCCATCCTGCCCTTCCTCGCGGTGCGTCTCAGTGGTCAAACTGGGCGCCGACACGTCATAGAACCGGTGCACCCAGATCGAGGCCTGGGGTGTGCGGGTCTCGACGGACAGTGACCCAATGGGAGAATATCTCCTGGAAGGAAGGGTTATACATGTCGAAGTACAGGAAGT
>JBBSNC010000204.1:0-4806 GCA_038232855.1 Actinomycetales bacterium | reverse complement strand
TCGATGCGCTCGCGGTCGCCATAGGCACCTCGCATGGGACCTACAAGTTCGACCGGGAACCTGATGCCGAAGTACTTCGGATGGACCTGATTGAGGCCATCCACGCCCTGGTCCCGAAGGTCCACCTGGTGATGCACGGGTCCTCCTCGCTGCCGCACGAACTCGTGGCCGAGATCAACGCGGCAGGCGGCGATCTGCCGAGGTCCTGGGGCGTCCCTTTGGCCGAGAAGGAACGCTCCGCCGCCGCTGGAATCCGCAAGATTAACCAGGGTGTCGACTCGCAACTGGCGTTCCTCGCAGGCACCCTGGCCGAGCTGTCGGCCGATCCCAAGGCAGTTGACCCGGGGGGCTGGATTGCCGCCGGACGAACCCGGATGCAGCAGATGCTGGAAGCGCGCATGGTCGCCTTCGGTTCGGCAGGTCACGGCGGGGACTACCAACCCGTTTCGCTACAAGAGATGTCGGCGCGGTATGCCACATCCGATCACGGCCCGTCCACAACACAGCAGGAGATGACCTCCAGATGACAGACCGGCCCGGCGACGACGTGGTGGTGCTGGTTGCCTCGGGCGACCTGCGCCTCTCGGCCAACCAGACGTGCTGGCCTGCCCAGGCTGAAATGGA
Organism: Actinomycetales bacterium; assembly: GCA_038232855.1. Classification (GTDB taxonomy): domain Bacteria; phylum Actinomycetota; class Actinomycetes; order Actinomycetales; family Dermatophilaceae; genus Ornithinicoccus. The sequence goes on along the minus strand of JBBSNC010000204.1, from coordinate 4,182 downwards.
GCAGAGGCTGGGTGACGCGATGGCCACGTTTGGCGTCCGCCTTGAACGCGCCCACCTCTATGACGAGGACAAGTGCCACGGCTTCATTGATAGTCAGCGCATGGGCATGGACGTCTTTGCCACCATCGACCCCGACGCCCGCGTGGTCGTGGCGGAGGCGGTGTGGCAGTACAGCCATCACGTCCTCGCCGGCTTGCGGCGCCACCGCGGTCCGTTGCTGACGGTCGCGAACTGGGATGGCCAGTGGCCAGGCCTGGTCGGCATGTTGAACCTGAACGGCAGCCTGACCAAGGCCGGTCGTGGGTACGACACACTCTGGAGCGTCGACTTCACCGACGAGTGGTTCCTCAAGCGTCTTGGCGCCTGGCTAGCCGGCGACGCCGTCGCCCACGACCAGAGCCACGTCACCACCTTCGATCCCGCGGTCGCAGCCGGCGAACGCGTCGCCGACGGGCAGCGGCTGGCGCGGGAACTGGTCGACACCCAGACCATCATGGGCATCTTCGACGAAGGCTGCATGGGGATGTACAACGCCATCATCGACGACGAGATGCTGAACCCGATGGGTATCTACAAGGAGCGGCTCAGCCAGTCAGCCCTGTTGGCGGCGATGCGCGGTGTGGCCGATGAACAGGTCGTGGAGATCCGCACCTGGTTGAAGGACGAGGGCATGACGTTTGAACTGGGCATCGATCCCGCGACTGAACTGACCGAGGACCAGATCAGCAGCCAGTTGCGGATGTACGTCGCTGCGGCCCGCATTGCCGAGGACTTCGGCTGCGAGACCATTGGCATCCAATACCAGCAGGGCTTGAAGGACATGGCCCCTGCCTCGGACCTTGCCGAGGGCCTGCTCAACGACCGGCAACGACCGCCCGCGCGTCGCCGAGACGGCACCGAGATCCGTCCCGGCCAGGCGATCCCACACTTCAACGAGGTCGACGAAGGCGTTGCAGTGGACCTGATCGTCACCGGCCGGGTATGGAAGGACCTGGGACTGGACCCGACCTCGACGCTGCACGACATCCGCTGGGGTGAGCACTACACCGGCGAGGACGTTGACGACTTCGTCTGGGTCATGGAGATCTCAGGCGCCGTACCGCCCAGCCACCTCGACGGCGGGTACGCCGGTGCAGTGAGCAAGCGGCAGCCCCCGATGTACTTCCCGCTCGGTGGTGGGGGGATCTGGGGGTTCTCGCGCCCGGGCGCAGTCGTGTGGAGCCGCGTGTACGTCGAGGACGGAGGCGTCAACATCGATATTGGTCGGGCGACGGCCGTTCGCCTGCCCGAGTCCGAGGCGATGCGGCGCTCACAGGCGACCACCCCGCAATGGCCCATCATGCATGCGGTGCTGCACGGCGTCACACGTGACCAGCTGATGGCCAAGCACAAGGCCAATCACATCACGGTGACCTACGCTCCGGACGAGGCGTCTGCGGACCGGGCACTGGCCGTGAAGGCTGCCATGTGTGCCGAACTCGGCATGCAGGTCAACTTGTGTGGTGACACCGCTCTATCCGGGACGTCGTAGCGTGTGCGGTGCGGCGCCCCAGCGACGCAGCAGAGCCGACGGCTACTTGCTGGGGGTCGATGTCGGCACTGCCACCACGAAGGGCATATTAAGCGACACTTCCGGGCGTGTCGTGGCGACGGCAAGACGGTCCCACGTCATGTCGATACCCCGACCGGGCTGGGCGGAGATGGACCCCGACATGTGGTGGTCCGACGTCTGTGCCGTCACACGAGAGATTCTGCTGACCAGTGGAGTCGACACTGAGTCAGTGATTGGCGTCGGGCTCAGCGCGATCGGCCCTTGTATGGCGCCCTTGGATAGCGCTGATCAGCCTGTCCGGCCGGCGCTGCTGTACGGAATCGATGCTCGTGCACACGGCCAGATCACCGTTTTGGAGGAGCGCATCGGCACCGAGCGGATCCGGCAGCTCTCTGGCATGGATCTCAGCTCCCAGGCCGTCGGGCCGAAGATACGTTGGCTTCGCGAAGTGGAACCCGAATCGTGGGCCAGAACCGCTCGCATCGTTACCGCCTCAAGCTTTCTGGTGCACCGAATGACCGGGCGACATGTCATCGACCATCACCAGGCCGGTCATGTCATTCCCCTGTACGATCCCGCCAAGCTGGCCTGGACCGACACCTTCGCCGAGTCCGTCGCCGATCCGGCCATGCTGCCCGAACTGGGTTGGAGCGACGATATCGCCGGGCTGGTCGGCACACGCGCAGCCGAGGACACTGGACTTGCCTTGGGTACGCCGGTCATCGTCGGTGGAGTCGATGCGGTGCAGGAGGGCCTTAGCGTCGGGGTCAGCGAGCCTGGTCAGTTGATGGTGATGTACGGTTCGTCAGCGTTCTTTGTACTGGTCACCGACGAGCGGAATCCGGCGCCTCCCCTGTGGTGTCTCCCCGGCGCGCTGGAGGGTACGTGGGTGCTGGCTGCCGGCATGTCCACCACCGGATCGGCCACCGCGTGGCTGCGCGACTGGGCGATGGCCGATCGCGACTTCGACCAACTCTTCGCTTCGGCTGCAGAAGTCGAGCCGGGCGCCCGCGGATTGTTGTTCCTGCCCTACCTCTCGGGCGAGCGCACACCCATCAACGATGCTGCCGCCCGTGGCATTATCGCCGGACTGTCGCTCGACCACGGGCGCCCGGAGATCTTCCGTGCGCTGCTCGAGGGCGTGGGCCACGGCATCCGTCAGAACATCTCGCTACTGGCCGAGGCTGCGGAGGTCCACTCGATCCACGCGGTCGGTGGCGGGACCGCCAGCGACACCTGGTTGCAGATCGTCAGCGACATCATTGGACGCGAGCAGGTCGTGGCGGCCCAGAGCAACGGTGCCAGCCTCGGCAACGCCTTCCTGGCTGGCGTGGCAGTCGAAGCCGTTCAGCTGGCCGACCTCCCCGGCTGGGTCGGGACGACCAGGCGGATCGTTCCGGACCCGACTGCCGCTGACGTGTATGACCGGGCACACGAGGACTTCGATGCTCTGTACCGTCAGACGAGGGACGTGGTACATCACTTGGCGAATGGATAGCCCCCCTCCGGCGGCAGTCAGGCCAACATCGTCTGGAAGAAGTGCGTCGCGGTAGCTGTGGTCGTTGTAGCGCGGGATGGCGGTGTAGCCAACTCCTTGGTATGTGGCAATGGTGGCCTGCAAGCTCTCGTTGATGTCCAGCCGGACCGTGTGGCGGCCGGCTGCTCCAGAACCCATGGATTTGTGGCTCGGGTTGTTTAGCGTGGCAGCACGGTGAGCCGCCCAAGGCCGACCGACACCGGTCAGTCGTTCCAGAAGCCCGCCGATGATGACAGGGGCAGGGACTTGTTGAAGCCGGCCTCGGCGAGAGCCAGTAGGGCCAGTTTGGTGATGGCGATGCCCACGGAGTAGCGGCGCCAAACGTTTTGGCTGGCTGGAGCGTAGTCCGTCGACGAGGGCGGCGGTTGGGATGCCCAGGAAGGTAGGGATTAACGATAGGTAGTGCAGTGCGTCGGAGGTGGTGGACCCGTTGGGTGGCCTGCGGTGCCTTGCGGGTATTTGCTCAGGATCGGTGATGTTGACACCAGCCCTGACTCGTGGGTGGGCGTGCTCGATGGGCACGAGGGCGCCCAGTTTTGGAACAGCCAACTGTCCATGATCGTGGTTGCGTTGCCGGCGTCGTGACCCTGGTCCGTAGCGGCCGGGCGGTCGTCCCGACGAGACTAGCAGACGTGGGTGATTGGTCGCCCGAGGTCTACTGTGGCCTGCGCCGGGCTGTCAATCTTGCTGGGTCGTGTGGGCGGGAAGATCTGGTCATAGCGAGGGCGGGCAGGGGGTGTGTTCTGGTTCAGCCGGTTTGCGAACGGGTCCGTCACCGGACCGTCGGGGGAGGCTAGGCGTTGGGCCGGAGTGGCAGGTGCTGGATCGAGTGGGGTGCCGGCGGTGATGCCGTAGCGATCGCGGTAGGCGGCCACGGTCCGCAGATGCAAGAACCAGGCTTGGTGCCATCTGGCTTCTACGGGAGGACTGCCGAAGGGACGGGTCCACAGCGCCCGCTGGGTCATCTCGTCCCGTTAGGACCCGTCAGCAAATAACGTTTCTGGAGGGGGGTGTCACGTAGCCTGGGCTGGTGCAGGTGGACGAGGTGGCGTTGGCGGCGAAGTTTGTGGTGTTGTCGCCGCATCTGAATGAG
>JBBSNC010000203.1:0-4813 GCA_038232855.1 Actinomycetales bacterium | reverse complement strand
CTCCGGGTGGGGCCCGCGTGCTGTACGTCGTGTTGACGAGGGCAGCGCACCGGATGACGGTGTTGCGGCCACAGTGATCAGCGCGCCGACGGAGCCACTGCGGGCGGGTGCGGCGGCGTGGGTGTAGGCAGCGACCGACGTCAGCCCATGCGGCTAAGGTCAAGATCGTGAGCACAGCCCTGTACCGCCGCTATCGCCCGGAGACCTTCGCCGACGTCATCGGCCAGGAGCACGTCACCGAGCCGCTGACCCAGGCTTTGCGCAGCGACCGGGTGAATCACGCCTACTTGTTCAGCGGGCCGCGCGGTTGCGGGAAGACGACGAGCGCACGCATCTTGGCGCGTTGCTTGAACTGCGAGCAGGGCCCGACTGCCGAACCGTGCGGTGAGTGCGACTCTTGCGTTGCGCTGGCCCGTGGTGGCACGGGCACCGTCGACGTCGTCGAGATCGACGCGGCCAGCCATGGTGGCGTCGATGACGCCCGCGATCTGCGCGAGCGGGCAGCCTTTGGGCCGGCCCAATCGCGATACAAGGTCTACATCATCGATGAGGCTCACATGGTCACCACCCATGGGTTCAACGCCTTGCTGAAGGTGGTGGAGGAGCCACCGGAGCACGTCAAGTTCATCTTTGCCACCACCGAACCCGAAAAGGTGCTCTCCACGATCCGTTCCCGCACCCACCACTACCCCTTTCACCTCGTGCCTCCGCAGCGACTGTCGGCATACCTGGAGCAGGTCTGTGCGACCGAGGGAGTGGATGTGGCACCCGGGGTATTGTCATTTGTGACCCGAGCCGGTGGTGGCTCGGTGCGAGATTCGATGTCTGTCTTGGACCAACTGATGTCCGGGGCCGACGAGGCTGGCTTGAGCTATGAGCGCACAGCATCGTTGCTCGGCTTCACCGACGCCGAGTTGCTCGATGCGGTGGTCGAGGCGGTGGCCAACCGCGACGCGGCCAGCGTCTTCACCGAGGTCGACAAGGTGATGGAGTCCGGGCACGACCCGAGACGTTTTGTGGAGGATCTGCTCGACAGATACCGCGACCTCATTGTGCTCAGCGCGGTCGGCGAACGCAGCGGCGGCCTCTTGACGGGGGTTCCGCAGGAAGCAATCGAGCGCATGCGACAGCAGGCCGCCTCCTACGGCGCCGGGGCGCTCACCAGGTGTGCCGACATCGTCAGCCACGGACTCGCCGAGATGACCGGCGCGGTGTCTTATCGGCTGTTGTTGGAGTTGGTGTGCGCCAGGCTGCTCTTGCCGGGGGCATCCGGGGAGCAGGGGTATGCAGCCCGGTTGGATCGCGTCGAGCGCCGCCTCAGCGCCGCGCAGCCAGCGGCTCGGCCCGAGGCATCTGCGCCAGTGACCCGCTCGCGGCGGACGCCGACCCAGGCAGCGGCAGGTACGGCTGCAACAACACCGCAACAGCAGCAGACGCCCGGGCACCAGACACCGGAACAGCAGATGCCCGAGCAGCCTCGCGAAAACCAGCCCGCCGCGATCGCTGATCAGCCACCCGCCCAGCAGGCGCCGGGTGGGATGGACACCGATGCCATGCGGCGGTCCTGGCCCGAAGTGCTCGACAAAGTCAAGACGATTCGACGTGTGACGTGGAGTTTCGTCTCGGTGAACACGCAGATTGTGGACTTCGACGGACACCGACTATTGCTACAGATCGGCACCGCTGGGCAAGCCGAGACGTTCCGCAAGGGCAATCACGCCGAGGTCGTGCGGCAGGCGCTGATCGAAGCGATCGGCGTCGATACCCGGGTGGACAGCGTTGTGGCCGGTGCCGATGGTGAGCCCGAGCCACGCCGCCCGCGGACTCGCGCTCAGACCCCCGTTGAGCCCGAAAGTCACCCTGTCCAGGCCAGCGCCGCTCGCCCATCGACGGCCCGCGAAGAGTCGGCAGTTGGCCAGGACCCGCCTGCAAGCGCGTCCTGGTCCCAAAGCACACGGACGAAGCCACCCGCCTGGGCCGCTGGCACCGATCATGTGCCCGCCAAGAAGGAGGATGTGCCCGCCAAAGACGACGACAACCTGGAAAATTCCACTACGGTGGGGCAGCCCGTCATTGAGTCCGTGCTGGGCGGCACCGTCATTTCCATCGACGACGACTCCCAGCGCTGAAAGGGGTAGCCATCCTCTACAAGGCCCTGCACGTCACTATCCGTCCGGCTGCCCTCGCCCTCTGGCGCCCAGAGATCATCGGCGCGGAGAATGTGCCCACATCCGGCCCGGTGATCCTGGCCAGCAACCACCTGTCCTTTGCTGACAGCGTGGCTATCCCGCTCGTTTCGCCGCGCCAGGTCGCCTTCTTGGCCAAGGCCGAATACTTCACCGGCAGCGGCGTCAGCGGGTGGGTCAGCCGCACCTGGTTCACCTCGATCGGGTCCATCCCAGTCAATCGTGACCATGCCCGGTCGGCCCAAGAATCCCTCGATGTGGCTCTCGCACATCTGCACGACGGCGGTGTCTTCGGGATCTATCCCGAAGGCACCCGCTCCCGTGACGGTCGCCTCTACCGGTTCCGCACAGGCGTCGCCTGGCTGGCGCTGCATGCCCAGTGCCCGGTTGTCCCAGTGGCCCTGACCGGCACCGCGGCGTTGATGCCGGTGGGTGCCCGGCTACCTCGAGTGCGCAAGTTCACCGTCGAGTTCGGCAAGCCCATCGACGTGGCCCAGCGGTATGCCGGTGTCCCGGCCGGTCGGGCGCGTCGTGAGGTCAGCGATGAGATCTACCGCTCGGTGCTCGCGATGGGCGGTCAGGACGAGGCGGGGGAGTACAACCAGCGCCAGCCCGACGCGCCCTAATGTCCCTCGGCCCGGAAGTTGAGAACGACACCTGCGCGAACGCTGATTCTGAGACGCGCGTGCCGCTGCTTCTGAGAGTGGGCCTTAGGCCGGACTAGAGGGGGACGAACGGATGGACGCCCTCGAGACTGAGGCAGACCGACTGGAGACGCTCGGTGCGACTCGCGCCTACCGGGTCGAGCCCGACAAGGCCACGATGGAGTCGGGTTTCATCACGATGCGTGATCCGGAAACCAACGAGTTCTGTCTCGACTAAGACGGGTCGATTCAGCACAACAGCGCTTCACGCCAGCGCCGCGCGCTGTCCGTAGGCCGATCCGCCTGCGGGAAGAATGCGGTGGCGAGTTCACGGCCTGCCCGGCGCGCGGTGGAGTCGATCGAGCAGATCGACGATCTCTGCCACGGCGCTGGGCGCCCTCCGGCGTGGTCGCCGCGTGTTGCCGTTTCGGCAGTTCTGGTGCGGGACGCGTCAGCATGATCCCGTGTTGTGATGCCCTACTCGGCCTGGGCGTCGAGGCAGAGCGGATCTACGTCGATCACGGCTTGACGGGCACCAACCGTGAGCGTCCCGGGCTCCGCGAGGCGCTGGCTGCCCGCCGGGCTGGCGACGCTCTGGTGGTGACCAAGTTGGACCGCCTGGCCAGGTCCCTGCCCGACGCCCGCGCGATCGCTGACGAGCTCACTACCTGGCAGGTCAGCCTGAGCCTGGGCAGGTCCGTCTACGACCCCACCGACGCGGTCGGCCGGCTGCTGTTCAACGTCCTTGCCATGGTGGCTGAATTCGAGTCGGACCTGATCCGGCTTCGCACCCGCGAGGGTATGAAGGTCGCCAAGGCGAAGGGCCGGCTTGGCGGCAAGCAGCCCAAGCTCAACCGCCGTCAGGAAGCGCATCTGGTCTCCCTGGTGCGCAGTGGCGAGTACAGCACAGCCGAGGTGGCCGAACTCTTCGGCGTCGGCCGCTCTACGGTCTACCGCGCCATCGAGCGGCAGCGCCTCGAAGCGAGGGCTGGGCTTACCGAGTCCGCGGCCAGGCACTGAGGTCTGCCACGAGGCGCCGTATGTCCCGTATCCCACACACCAACGGGACGTCGGCGCCTCACCGCCCTCTGCCGGGTTCGCGCCCCGTGCGCGGTTCGCTACGGGGACAAGCAGCCTCGCTACCAACCCACTGCGGCAAGGACGTCGGCCGCGACCTCGGGTATCGGCCGGCCGGTGGTGTCCACCTCGGCTTCTGCGACCTCGGCGTGATCAAGGACCGCGGTTAGCTCTGGTGCCCGGGCAAGGTGCCACGCGAGCCCAGCGGGGTCGTTGTGGTGTCGGTCGCGAAGGCGATCGACGAGGATGTTGGGATCCGCTCGTAGTCGGACAATCCCGAGTGCGCAGTCCACGGCCCGCTCGTAGTCCCGAAGGTTGCTTCGCCGTTCGATCACCCCCGCCAAGACCAGTCGGAGTGCGCCCGCGGCTCTGTAGTTGGCGGCCACTGATCGAAGGTTTTGCAACTCCATCGCGTTGTTGAACCTGTCGCCATCAGGCTGCGGCCAGCAGCGGTGAAGTTCGTCAAGATCCACGAGGGCGTGAGGCACGCCCCGATCGACTAACAAATCTCCAACTGCTTGCGCGACGGCCGTCTTGCCCGCGCCAACCGTGCCTGTGATCAGTAGTGACCTCGCTGGATGAGTTGGTTCGGTTCCCACACGAGCACTCTAGAGCTGCGGGCTACCAGGCCGTGGCGCTCGCGGTAGGTTGAACCACGATTCTCGGAGCCATCGCCAGAGTGTCCCGCAAGACGACCGCCTGAATTCGCCAACCGCTTGCGGCGAAGGGCAAGCTGGCAAGCCGAACGACCTGCTAGGTCCGTTCGCCTCACTGAAGACCGCCAACCGGCTCAGGACCTGGCTGGTCGTGGTTGTCATCAGCCACCATGGCCCGTATCAGTCCAGGCCTAGCATCGCCAAGAGCGCCGCGTCGACGTCGCTCAACTCCGCGGCGTCGAGGCGTCCG
>JBBSNC010000202.1:0-4866 GCA_038232855.1 Actinomycetales bacterium | reverse complement strand
TGCTGGTCGGTGGAGCAGCGTGCGTAGCCGATGAGAAGCGCCGCCATGGCGCACCTCCCGTGAGTGGCCCGGCCGCCGCGACGCGGCGGGCAGCGACCGAAACCGCCACGGCAATCACACCCCGATCACTCGCTTCGCAAGGCGATCCGTGACCGGAACAGGTTCGGCGTGTGGCGAGATCGACGATGCCGCGCTGGACGGTGTAAGCCGGGCGGTCAGGTCTGTGGAGTGTGGCGCTGGGCGTGGCGTGCCACTCGGGCGCGGGTGCCGCAGGCGGTGCAACACCAGTGCTGGTTGCTGCGTCGGCGCAGGAAGAGTTGGCCGCAACTGGGTGCGTCGCAGAGAGCCAGCAATTGTGCGATCTGAGATGGAACTCGAGGATCGCTGCGGGCACATAAAGGTATGAAGCAGCAGTCGGGCACGCCGGCACGGGATCCCGTGCGTCTTGACTCGGCCACCGATGCTCAGGTGTGGCACGTCGCCTCGCAGGAGGACCCGGAGGCTTTTGGCGTCATCTTTGACCGGCACGCGGACGCGGTGCACCGCGTCTGTGCTCGCCGATCGGGATCTGCCGACGCCGCGGACGACCTGGTCTCAATCGTCTTTCTCGAGGCCTGGCGACGACGGGGCGAGGTTGTGCTGCACCACGACTCGGCTCTGCCCTGGCTCCTCGGGGTGGCTCGGCATACCCTCTCTCCTGGCGCTCGCACCCGGCTGCGGCACCAGCGGGCTCTGGACCGGTTGCCGCGCACGTGGGTGCCCGATCACGCCGATGGGGTCGTGGCCCAATTCGACGACCGCCGACGCCTCAGCGACGTGGAGCGTGCCTTCGCCGAGTTGGGGACCGCCGAGCAGGACGTGATCGCGCTCTGCGTCTGGCAAGGCCTGCCGTATGCCGATGCCGCCCTCACCCTGGGAGTGCCGGTCGGCACCGTGCGCTCCCGCCTTTCTCGTGCGCGGACGCGGTTGGAGACGCTCACGGAAGAACAACAGAACTCGAACCGCACCCCGCGACCGGGATCAAAGGACGCATGATGGCAACCAAGGACCAAGGAACGACCGACCCCGGGATGAACGATGATCGCGGAGGCAATGGTGGTGGCAGGGACGCGGGCCCTACGGTTCGCAGGATGAGCCCGCAGGTCCGCGGTCACGCTCGGGGGACGCTGCTCGCAGAGACGTCGCGCACCACGCTTTCGGACCCCACGCTTTCGGACCCCACGCTTTCGAGCGAAGGGGAGGCGACCGGAGCCGACGGTGTGAACTTCGGACGGGACGGCCTCGACGATGCGCCGGCGCCGCTGAAGAAGCGCTGGGTGGTGGTCGCGGCAGGTCTCGCGGTTGCCGCCGCTGGAGCCGCAATCATCGCCGGCACCGGCCTGATCTCCAGTGACGATCTCGGCTTGAGTGCTGCAGACTCCACCCAGTCGCCGGACGAAGCCGGTGACGAGGCAATCGACATTCATACTGACTGATGCCGGCGTTCGGCTGTCACCGCTGGAATCGGATCGGAGCGTCTATGGCGACTCCTTGCCTGTTGAGAGTGGTGGCAACCGGATACCGCACCCGATGAAGCGGGCCCTGTTGAGAACCCGGTGACCGGTGCGTGGTCGAACCTGCGCGGGCCGGATCCCTGATAGCGAATGTCTGGTGCTTCACGCTTCACACCCGGGGGTGTGGTCCGCCGTTTGGCGCCGGCTAGGACACGAGCGTAAGGAGATGGCATGAAGATCCGACTTGGCGTGGACATCGCCTGCCGGGCGGCCCATCAGGCGTCGTTAGCCGACGAGCACGGCGCGATGCTGTTCGCTGGTCACCGGTTTAGCACCGATCCCGATGACCTGGACACGTTGTGGGCTCGGCTGCCTGCCGAGGCCACCGAGGTCATGGTGGTGATGGAACCGACCCGTAACGCCTGGGTGCCGTTGGCGTCCTGGTTTCGCCGCCACGGCGCAGTGGTGGTGATGGTTCCGCCCGGAGCAGTCCGCGGATCTGAGGGCCTACTACAACAAGCACACCAAGACCGACCGGTTGGACTCCAAGGTGCTGGCCCGGTTGCCGTTGCTGCACCCTGAAGGGTTGCACCGTGAGGATGCTCTGGGCCCGGGTGAGGCATTGAAGCGGTCGGTGAAGATCCGCTCCGGGCTGGTCCACCGGCGTACCGCCTCAATGGCCCGGTTGGACGCCCTGTTGGAGATCATGGGCCCGGCCTGGGTCGCCGCTCTGGGCTCGGACATGTGCCTGACCGCGCTGCGGTTCCTGGCCCGCTACGCCCATCCGGTCAAGGTCAAGAAACTCGGCAAGACACGCTTGGCTGAGTTCTTCGCCCGGTCCTCCCGCAAGGCTTGGGGTCCCGAACGTGCTGCGGCCGTGATGGACGCCGCGCAGGCCACGCTACTGCTGTGGGGCGCCGACGGGATGGACTTCGACGAACTCGCCGCCGACATTGCCATCGAGGCCCGCCACGCCCTGGGTCTATCGGAGGAAATCAAGGGACTGGACAAGCGCATCGCGCGCCTGTACGACCAGGTAGACCCCGCTGGGATCGTGCGCTCTGCCCCCGGCGTCGGTGTCGTGGGCGCACCCCAGATCACCGGGCGTCTCGGCCCAGCCACCCGGTTCGCCAACCTCGCCAGCATCCGGTCCTTCGCCGGCCTGGTCCCGCATCAGGACTCCTCCGGGCAGGCCGTCCGCGCCGGCGGACCAACCAAAGCAGGCGATGCCTGCCTGCGCGAAGCCCTGTTCATCGCCGCCGACCACGCCCGCAAGATCGACCCGACGCTGGCCGCTCGCTATCACCGGCTCATGGTCTACGGCGGCAAGCACCACAACTCGGCCGTGTGCACCCTGGCCGCGGCCCTACTCACCCGCATCGCCTCCTGCCTGCGCAACGGCACCCCTTACCAGCTACGTGACACCGACGGGCGCCCCATCACCGAGCAGCAAGGACGCGCCATTATCGAACAGCGGTACACCATCCCGGCCACGACCCGCACCGCACGGCGGCAGATCAACGCCCCCACCCGAGCACCCCGACGCAACGAGCGGACACCACGGAACGGGCGGCCCAAGAAAGGAGTCGCTCAACGCTCCGAGGCACCGCCCGTTCCAACGACCAGCATGCACCCCGCCGGCAGCCCCTCCAAGCCTTGACACCGGTTGAGAACTCAACGGACCTGAGTCCGGGGGAATCTCGACCTTGATCCAAGCGCGAGGAGACTGCCTCGACAGCGAAAGATCCCCGGGGATCGACGAATCGGCCGTGGTCTTCGAGCACCAGACGAAGGACTACGCCGCCGTGGTCGTCTCCCATGACGGATTGACGCTGATGTGCGCCACGAGCGGCCGGGGCATGTACTCGGCAGAATACGGGAGTGGCGCTGGCACCGACCCGATCACGGAACTGATCCGGCAGACGATCCCGGAGGGGAAGGACTACCTGGAAATGCTCGGTGGGAAAGTGGCCGACGACATCACGGCGGTCCAGATTCAATCCGGCGGCGACCCGGTCGCTGAGGCCCATCTTGAGAACGGCTGGTTCTCGGCGTTCGCGACCACCACGCCCGGTGAGGAACTCTCCTACCTGGTGACGATGAAAGACGGCACCAGCGAGACCCTCGTCGTGGATGATCCCCTCTCCTACGTCGATCCCGTCGAGCAGCAAGAGAGGCTGGACGAGGCAAATCGCGGGTTTGCGGAAGCCTGCTTCAGCGACCGCGGGATCACTCTCGCCGAGGCGCCATCCGAGGGCGACGAAGAGGCTCAACCCAGCGGTGATGACTTCCTCCTGTTGTCTGCGCACCTTCAGCCGAGCTACCTGGCCGCCATCGCCGCCAATGCCACAGAGGTGGCTGTCTGCGCGAGCGCCATGAGCGAGACCACCTGGAGCGCAACCCAACCGGCGGCGATGCCAGAGAACGCTCCCATTGCACCCTTCGAACTGTCCCCTGCACCTACCGACAAGGGGCCCTACCCCGTGATCGGACAGGCCGCCCCCGACGTGACGTCAGTCGACGTCGTCCGGGCGGACGGGAGGCGCCGGGAGACCTATCTGCAGGACGGCTTCTACTCTTTAATGCTCCCCGCGACCGACGCCCAGGGGCTGACCTACGTGGTCTACACCGAAGACGGGGAGTCAACGACCATGGATTCCGAGTGAAGGCTGAGCGAAGCGCAGAGCGTGTCGCTCGCTGGTTCCCCGGTCCCCCCGTGGCGCGGTTCCACAGGTAGCAACGGCAACACCTCGGCCACCTGCGGGGACTTACGTGCCCAGGCCGGCAGGATCGCTGAGGCGAACCGTTTCCGTTGCCCGGTCACGGGGTCGGTGCGCTTGTCGTTCACCCGCGGCGCCCTCACCCGGTTGACCAAAGACTGGCAAGACGAAGCGGCCGCGTTCAACACTCGATCGTTGGCCGGCACGGACTACGTGTATTGCTGGGTCGACGGGATCCACCTCAAGGTCCGCCTTGAGCAGGACAAGGTGTGCCTGCTGGTCATGATCGGTGTCCGGGCCGATGGGACCAAGGAGTTGATCGCCCTCGACGACGGTCACCGGGAATCCACCGAGTCCTGGGCCGACCTGCTGCGCAGCTGCAAGCGCCGCGGGATGAGCGCCCCGATCCTGGCCGTCGGCGACGGCGCGCTCGGGTTCTGGGACGCGCTGCGTGAGGTGTTCCCCGACACCGCCGAGCAGCGGTGCTGGTTCCACAAAATCGGCAACGCCCTGAACTGCCTGCCCAAGTCAGCCCAACCGGGTGCGAAGGCCGCGCTGATGCAGATCTGGAACGCCGAGGACAAGGACCATGCAGCGGCGGCTGCGAAGGCCATCGCCGAAGCGTACGGGCCCCAGTGGCCCAAAGCCGTCGC
>JBBSNC010000201.1:0-4912 GCA_038232855.1 Actinomycetales bacterium | reverse complement strand
TGGGTCACGGTATGAACAGCCGGGACCGGTGCGCCCCTGCGCTCCCGATATAGCTGGCCGCTGGGGTGGGACCAGGTCTGGATCGGCGGTTCTGCGTGTTTCGGAACCGGGCTCACCACACGACGCTGACTTCGTGCCACCCGTCGCCCGTGTCCCGGAAGCGATCGAAGACTTGGTTGCCTTCGTCAGCCGCGAGGACCTGCCGGTCCTAGCGCGGGTGGCCGTCGCGCACGCGCAGTTCGAGACCATTCACCCCTTCCCAGACGGCAACGGTCGCACCGGGCGCGCGCTCCTGCACGCGATGCTGCGCCAGAAGGGTCTGGCGGAAGACGTCTCGGTTCCCATCAGTTCCAGCCTCCTCACCGATACGGGAGGTTACTTCGACACGCTGACGAGAAATACGGCTGGCAATGCTGAGCCGATCGTGTCGTGTGTCGCCGGGGCTACGCTGATCGTGGCTTGGTCGCCGACCTCGAGACGATCGAGCAAGGCTGGAACCATCTGCTGGCCGGGGTTCGATCGGATTCCGGCGCTCGGCAGCTGGCCCGAATCTCGTGCAGTACCCCGTTATTTCGGCAGTGCAAGCGCGCGCAATATGTGCTGGATGCCCTAGACCACTACTCCATACGCGGTGGCCGCCGCCGGTGATGGTGAGGCGAGTTGAGCAAACCGGAGGCGACCCGGCCCGTAGGATCGCCAGCGTGCATCGAGTCGACCCGTGGGGACTCGCGGTGGCCGCCATCGGCGCCGCCGTCTTTATGCTGCAAGGATTCGGCGGGGTGCTCTCGCGCGACCTCGCGCTCTACGCCTATGCTGGGCAGCAGTTCGCCGAGGGCGTGCCGCCGTATGAGGGAGTGCTCAACCGTGCCGGGCCATTGGCCCATATGGTTCCCGGCTTCGGAGCGATGATGGCGCGCGCCCTGGGAACAGACGACCTCCTCACCATGCGCGCCCTCATGATGGCGCTGACCGTGCTGGCGGTGTGGCTCACCTACCTCCTGGGCCGAGACATGTTCTCCTCGCGGCTGGCTGGAGCCGCGGCGGCCGCCACGATGCTGGCCTCGCGCGCCGTCGTCCTCTACGCGGGCGGGGGTCCCAGGGAGAAGACGACGATGATGCTGCTGGTGGTGTGCGCGCTGCTCGCCATCGCACACCGGCGCTGGGGCTGGGCCGGTGTCGCCACCGCCTTGGCCACGCTGACCTGGCAACCGTCGTTCGCTCTTTGCCTGATTGCAGCCCTGGTCGCAGGCGGGACGCCACCGTGGCGGGCCCACTGGCGCGCCACCCTCAAGAACTGGGCGCGCTTCGTCGCCGGAGGAATGGCCGGCACGGCCGTGGTCGTTGGCTACTTCGCCGTCGTCGGTGCCTTGGACGCGCTCTTCGAGGGCTTCTTCTACGTGAACGCCACTAGCACTAGCCAGGTCGGACTGGTGCGTTTCGTGCGAGAGTTCCCGACCGAGATGTACCGCGCGTGGGGTTGGTCGCTGTGGCTTCTGCTCGGTGGTTTGGCATGTTCACTCGTCTTGACGTGGCGATTCCGGGGCGCGACAGACCCTGCCGGGCGGGCAGTGGTCGGCGCGGGCGCAGCGACCCTGGCCTCGCTCGGCTGGTCACTCCTGGTCTTCAACGGCTGGGCCGATGCCGTCTTCGTCGTGCCCCTGGCAGCCCTAGGGATCGCCGGTGCCGTGGCGGCGCTCGCGCGCAGAGTGCCGGCTCGGCGGGCCGCCGCGCTGGCCACGGCATACGTCCTGGTGGTCTCGGTGGCGGCGGGCTACACCGCCTGGAGCAGATCGCCGAACACCATGGAACCGATGCGCGCGGAGACCGAAGCCGTGCTAGCTGCCGCCGGACCCGACGCCACCGTGCAGTCGATAGGTGCCCCACAGCCGCTCGTGTTCGCGGGCCTGCGAAACCCCATCCGACACCAGATGTTCCTACAGGGCCTGGAGGACTACGTCGACGAGACTGAGCCGGGTGGCCTAACCGGGCTCGCGGCGGACATCCAACGCCGGCGTCCAACCTTCGTCACCATGGATTACACGGACCGATACGACTGGATCGAGCCGGTGCTGCAGCGAAACTACCGCTGGGTCGGCCAGACGTCGCGCCTGACCTGGTATGCCGACCGGGACCTCGGGGAGGACAAGCTCGTCGAGATGACCGAGATTCTGGCGGGCGACCCGTGAGCGGCCATGACACGATCCGGTCTATGCCCGTGTCACACGACCCTGTGAACTTCCGCTACTCGATCGTCATCCCCGTCTACAACAGCGAGCAGGTCGTCGGCACCACAATCGACCGCGTCGTCGAGACCTTCACCGAAGCGGGCCTCGACTTCGAGCTGATCTGCGTCAACGACGGCAGCCCCGACGACAGCTGGCGAGTGATCTCCGAGCGGGCCGAGACCACCCCCGGCGTGGTGGCGCTGGATCTGATGAAGAACTACGGGCAGCACTACGCCAACCTCGCCGGTCTCATCGAAGCCACCGGCGACTACGTCATCACCATGGACGATGACCTGCAGAACCCGCCCGACCAGGTCCTACTGCTCATCGACAAAGCGGTCAGCGGTGGGCATGAGGTCGTCTTTGGCCAGTTCGAGCAGAAGCAGGCGGCTGGTCCGCGGCGCATCGGCAGCCTGCTGATCGGCCGGGTCAACCGGCGCATCTTCGGTCAACCACCAGGCCTGGTGGTTTCTAACTTCCGCATCCTGCAACGAGAGGTGGTGGACCGGATCGTCGCTTCGCGCACCGCATACCCCTACATCACCGGCCAGGCGCTCATGCTGTCGCGAGATCGCGCCAACGTGCAGGTCCGCCACGACCCACGCCCGGTCGGCAAGAGCAACTACAACCTCACTCGCATCGTGCGCCTCGTGCTGACCATCCTGTTCAGCTACAGCTCGTGGCCGCTGCGGGCTGCCGCGGCCCTTGGTTTCGCGGTCTCCGGGCTAAGTTTCCTGTTTGGCGGCTTCCTTGTGGTGCGAGCGCTGGTCGCCGAGACGACGGTGCCCGGCTGGACTTCCATCATGGTGCTGCTGTCCCTGTTTGCTGGGGTGATCATCGCGCTGCTCTCGATGATCGGCGAATACGTCGTGCGGACCCTCAATACCGTGAGCAACGAGGCGTCCTTCCACGTCCTGCGGAGGGTGGGCCGGTGACCCGGCACTTTCTCGTGATCGGCGCGCAACGCTGCGGCACGACCTGGCTGCACGACCTGCTGGCAGCGCACCCGCAGATCGCGATGGCCCGCCCCGCCCGACCGGAGCCCAAGGTGTTCTTGCAGTCAGCCGCGGTCGATCCTGAGGCCTATCGCGCGGAGTTTTTCGCGCATGCCAGGGGCGAGAGCGCGCTCGGCGAGAAGAGCACGTCCTACCTGGAGTCGCCCGAGGCACCCGCCCGGGTTGCAGCGAGCATCGGCGACGCGCAGATCGTGGTCCAACTACGCGACCCGGTGCAACGTGCGGTGTCGAACTGGAAGTTCAGCCGCGACCACGGACGGGAAGATCGTCCCCTGACCGAAGCGCTGCGCTCCGACTTGACCGATCCCTCCGCGTGGGACCGCAGCCAGTCCTCGGTGTCACCGTTTGCCTACGTCACCCGCGGCCGGTATGCCGAGCAGTTGGCTCGGTGGAACGACCGGTTTGAGGTGTATGTGCAGTTCCTGGAGGAAGTGCGCGCAGACAGCAGCAGGATCGGTGTGCTCTATCGCTGGCTCGGGGTGGACGATGTCTTCGGTCCTGACACGGACTCGGCCACCAAGAACGCGAGCGCGCCTAGTGCCGAGCGGCTCGACGCTGGATTCGTCGAGGAACTCCGCGAATACTACGCCGACAGCGACGCCGCCCTGGGCGCGCTGCTCGGCCGGGACCTTCCCTGGCCCATCCGGCAATCCGCATGACCGCCATCCCGTTCAACCGTCCCGAACTCGTCGGCCACGAGTCGGCATACGTCGAGCAGTCGATGCGCAGCGGCCACACCTCATCCGGTGGGCCCTTCTCGCAGCAGTCCGCTGACATCCTGCGCCAAGCCACCGGGTCACACGAGGTGTTGCTGACGACGTCGTGCACCACAGCGCTCGAGCTCAGCGCGATGCTGTTGAACCTGGGGCCTGGGGCCACCGTGATCGTGCCGTCGTTCACCTTTACCAGCAGTGCGCTGGCGTTTGCCCGCCAAGGGGCCCAGATCCTGTTCTGCGACATCGAGCCGGTCACCTTCGGTCTGGACCCGAACCACCTCGCCGAGCTGATGGACGACTCGGTGCGGGCAGTCGTCGTCGTGCACTACGCGGGGATCGCCTGCGATATCGAGGGGATCCGCCGCGTGCTGGCCAACCGCCCAGATGTGGTGATCATCGAGGACGCCGCACACGCTCTCTTCGGGTCGCTGCATGGCGAGCCATTGGGGGGGCTCGGCAGGTTCGCCAGCCTGTCCTTCCACGAGACAAAGAACTTCGTGTGCGGCGAGGGTGGTGCCCTGCTGCTCAACGACCCGGCCGATGCCGCACGGGCGCGGGTCCTCTATGACAAAGGCACCGACCGGCAGGCGTTCTTTCGCGGCGAGGTCGACAAGTATTCCTGGCGCGACGCCGGCTCCTCCTTCGGCCTGTCCGATGTGCTCGCGGCATATCTGCTGGGCCAGTTGCAGCAGGCCACATCGATCCAGGCACGTCGTCGCGCGGTCTTCGAGGGATACGCGGCGGCTCTGGCCGGGCCGGCTGCCGAACTGGGCCTTCAACTGCCGACGATCCGGCAGGGCTGCGAGGCTGCATACCACCTGTTCTACGTGCTGATGCCGTATGCCGAGATGCGCCCCCAGGTCATGGCGCGACTGCGCGAGCAGGGAATCCAGACGACGTTCCACTACGTGCCGCTGCACGACTCCGAGGGTGGGCGCCGTTTCGCTGCCAGGCC
>JBBSNC010000200.1:0-5027 GCA_038232855.1 Actinomycetales bacterium | reverse complement strand
TCGTCCTGACCCTCGTCGTCCTCGTTGGGCCCCGGCCCCTCCGTTTGACTCACTACTGAACCGCTCCTGTGGTGTGGGGAGTCCCAGCCGCGGCAGCGTATGCCGAGTGCGGGAGTGTGCCGACAACTTATCCGACGATCCTGACAAGTTGCTCCACCAGGTCAGCCCCCATCGCACGACGATGAGAAGATGCAGCGTGAACGAATCGCAAGGCCCACCTATCGTCGGCGCTGACGTCGAGGCAGCATTGCGCGCGGCTGCCATCGACACCGAACAACACGTTTCCCGTGCCGGTTGGGATCAGAGCCCGCGGATGTTCGCGCTGGTGTCCACGGCGCTGCTCAGCGAGCGCGAACCGGCGATGGCCGATCGACTGGCTCAGGCGCCCCGCACTGGCTACACGGCCGTAGAGCAGGATGAACTGCCCCAGACCAGTGACCTGGAGTCGATGCTCGCCCGGGTCGCCTGGCCCGATGAGGTGGCTGGCGTGGCGCTGGCGATCGAGCGAGTCGTCGTCCCGCCTGAAGCCGAACGAGATCTGCCACGGGACCCCCAGGAGGCTGTGACCGTCCTGAGCGTCCACCCGGATCGTCGGGATGTGCGCATTGTGGCGGCGGTTGAGCGTGGCGGCGCTTCCATCTGTGTCCTTCGTCAGCGTCATCACGACAGCGACGATGCCGTCGCGCTCGGAACGGATATCGCGCCAGGATTAGTCCACGCCCTCGCCACTACTTTGCAGGACTAAGCCGACCTCAAGGTCGACAGCTGAGAACACTTAGCGCGAGTCACACTGTGGGACATTTGCTTTCGGGTCGGAGCCGACTATTTCGACGATCTCGCGTGCGTCGTCGAACGTGGCGACTTTGGCCACGGCGAGCCCGTCGGGAATGTGTCCGATCACCTCATTGCAGTTGCTGGCCGGTGCCAAGAAGAGGTCCACGCCCTCGCGATCGGCCGCAATCATCTTTTGTGCGATCCCCCCGATAGGACCGACAGCACCCTTGGAGTTGATCGTGCCGGTGCCGGCAAAATCAAGGCCACCGGTCAATTCCCCTGGGGTAATCATGTCGTAGACAGCCAGGGTGAACATCAGACCTGCGGAGGGCCCGCCGACGTTGCCCGCGTTGATCGTGATGTCGTAGGGCAAGTCGAAGTCGGAGACCGGGTAGATCCCGATGATGGTGCGGTTGGTCTGGCTACCGTCCTCCTGCGTGGTGGTCTGCTTGGTCGTCGGCACCGTGATGGTCTGTACTTCATCATCTCGTTCGAGGACAAAGTCGACGTCGTCGCCAGGCTCGACCTGCTGCAGCACATCCCGCAGATCATCCGGGGTCTCAATGTCCTTACCGAGGACCGAGATGATGCGGTCGTTCACCGAAAGCACACCATCGGCCGGGGCATCCACCAGGACTTGGGCCACTTTGACCTCTTCGGGGACGTCCTCACCGATGGCTCGCAGCGCCACCACCGACGCCTCTTGTTGCGAGTCGGTCATCAGCTTTACGTTCTGTTCGCGCACCTGCGCTGGGGTGACATCCTCCGGGAAGACATCTTCTTCGTTGGCGATAGCCACCGAGGAGTCGAACTGTGCGCCGATCCACTCCCAAGCGGTGACCGGAAAGCGCGGACCGCCGCTTTGCGTGATCGTCGTGAAATCCAAGGTCCCAGAGGTCGGATAGGTCTCGAGTCCATCGACTTCGATGATGAGGTTGCCATTCACTTCGCCGAGTGTGTTGTAGACCGGTCCGGGGCGATAGATCACCTTGGGCACGTGCACCAGGTTCAGGATGGCCACCCCGCCAACCAGCAGCACCACCAGGATCAGCGCCAGCCCGGCACGGCGTGAAATACCGGTGTGCGCGGGTCGATGTACAGGTTGTGCCATCGGCCTACAACCCCACCCAGGTGGGCTCACCATCGCTGAAGTGCTGACGCTTCCAGATCGGCACTCGCCTCTTGCACTCCTCGATCAGCGCCCGAGCCCCATCGAAGGCTTGCCCTCGATGCTCCGCCGCGACGAGGCAGAGGACCGCGCGGTCGCCGACCTCCAGCTCACCCTCACGGTGCAACGCAACGACACCGCATACCCCCGGCTGCGCGGCGACCTCGTCGGCAATCTGCTGCAACGCTGCAGCGGCGTCGGGGTGGGCGCTGTAGTCCAGCCTGGTCACCCCATCGCGGCCCCCGTCGTGCTGGCGCACCAAGCCGATGAAGACCGCAATGGCACCGGCCTGGGGGTTGGTGAGTGAATCCAGTGCGGCGTCCAAAGACAAGGGCTGCGACTGGATGCCGACCCAAGTGACATCGTGGGGGTTCACCGGGCTATCATCCCCCGATGACCCTGGGACGAGGCTGTGAGCGGATACTAGCTGGCGACATCATGGCGACGAGTCGAATCGCGAAAGATCCCGCGGCGGGAATCAACTGCGCTTGCGGCGGCGGCGCATCAAGGCTGCCGTTCCGGCCACCGCGACCGCTGCACTGACGGCCCCGGCCGCTCCAATGGCGGCATCTCGACGCTCCACCCGGCGGGCCATGACCGCGTGGTGGCCACGAATTTCGGCCAGCAGGGTGCTCAGGCACGCTGAGTTGTCATATGCCGGATACCACCCGTGCTGACTCAGTTGCGTAGGCGCCACAACCCAGGGGCACGACACGTATGCCAAATCGCTAGAGGGCAGCGGGATCACCCCGACCCGATGCAGGCGTTCAGCCGCACTGTGTGCGGCCGAGGGTGACATCTCGATGCTGCGCATGCCCGAGATGTCTTCGACCTCCTCCTGCGTCAGGCTGCCCCAGGCACTCACCGTCACGGTCTGCGCCAACTCTTGATTGACCACGATCGACACGGCCGTCGCCAAGTCTTCGACGTGACAGAACTGCCACGCCGGTTCGTGGCCACGCAGCGTCAGCAGCCTCGGCGCCTCGAAATGTCTGGAAATCATGGTGTCCAGGCCAGGACCCACCAGTGCGGCCGGGCGCACCGAGGTGATCCGCAGGCCGGGATGAACGGAGCGAGCGAGCTCCAGGAGTTCCTCGACCTCGACCAGGTCGGCCACAATGCCCTCGGTGTCGCCCGCTCGAAGGGACGCCTCCTCAGGAATCGGGGCCGGGTTCTCCGCCCGGGCGCCATAGACCATGGCGCTGGTGATCACCACCAAGTGCGCGACCCCGGCTGCTGCGGCAGCCGTCGTCAAGGTTTGGATCTCTCGGATCAGCCGAGACCTGCGCAATGCTGGTTGCTCGGCTAACGACGCCGCGAAGTCGGCCTCGTGGGCGATGTGCACCAACGCATCGACATCGCTGAGCGCGCTCACCACTGAGGGCGACGTGATTTCGCTCAAGCGCCAATCGACATCCCCAGCGGCACCCACCTTGGAGTCGATCCCCACGACCCGATCCCCGGCGGTGGCCAACTCTGAAACCAGGACGGATCCCAGGGCGGACGTGGCCCTGGTGACCGCGACGCGCTGCGGGCCGAGACTACGCCGAGAGCGCATCGTGCTGGGCTGGGAACTCAAGAGCCCCTCCTTGTGGTTGTCTGGGTGTAGACCATCTTGTCAGCAGCCCCTTGCGCAATACCAACCGTTGCCCCACGATCACGAAAGGATCCAGCGGTGACCCCTGAAAGCAATACCCCCGATGACCCTGCGGATCAGGACCCCTTAGCAGCCCTGTTCGGCGGCTCTGTGCCACCAGAGATGCGTGAGGCACTGGAGTCGATGGGTTTGAAGGACATTGACCCAGCGATGATGCGCCAGATGCAAGCACAAATCCAGGCGATGATGAGCAGCACCGACGACGGAGCGGTGAAT
Organism: Actinomycetales bacterium; assembly: GCA_038232855.1. GTDB lineage: Bacteria > Actinomycetota > Actinomycetes > Actinomycetales > Dermatophilaceae > Ornithinicoccus. Next base: position 1,212 of record JBBSNC010000200.1, on the reverse strand, counting down.
GCCGAGTTGGCCCACGACGCCGCCCGCGCGGTGGTGGCTCAGGGTGGAGATGCCTCACTGAGTGCTCGCACCGTGCAGGACGTGGCGCAAGTGGTCCAGGTCGCGAACCTATGGATCGATGAGGTCACCGACTTCTCGCCGCCCGAGGGCGTGGGCACGGCACTGAGTCGAGCGGAGTGGGTGGAGCACACCCTTCCGGTATGGCGCTCGCTCACCGAGCCGGTCGCCGAAGGCGTGCGGACGGCCATGACCGGAGCCATGAAGCAGCAGATAGGCGAACTGGGTGGGGACGGCGCGGCGATGGAAATCCCAGGCCTTCCACCGGGGATGAATCCGGCCGAGATGATGACGCAAATGGAGCCGATGATGCGCCGGATGAGCGCAGCGATGTTCGGTGCGCAAGTGGGTCAGGCGGTGGGCACGCTGGCCACTGAGATCGTCAGTGGGACCGAAGTCGGACTGCCGCTGATGCCCACGGAGACTGTCGCGCTGCTGCCTGCCAATGTCGCCGCATTCGCCGAGGGCCTGGAGGTGGACGCCGGCGAGGTGCACCTTTTCTTGGCGGTGCGCGAAGCGGCCAGGGTGCGCTTGTTCGCATCCGTGGCGTGGCTCGGCCCGCAACTGCTCACGGCTGTCCAGGACTATGCCCGAGATATCACGATCGACACCGATGCCATCGAATCGGCTGTGCGTTCCGTGGACCCCAGCGACCCGGCCGCCATGCAGCAGGCCTTGGCCGGTTCGTTGTTCACTCCGGAGCACAGCCCCGCGCAGAAGGCCGCACTGCGGCGACTCGAGACGTTTTTGGCCCTCGTCGAGGGCTGGGTCGATGTCGTGGCTCAACAGGCGTGCGCGCCGCACCTGCCACAGGCCTCGGCTCTGGCGGAGGCAGTGCGTCGCAGGCGGGCCACTGGCGGGCCAGCCGAGAAGGTCTTCGCCTCCTTGGTCGGGCTTGAGCTGCGCCCCCGACGGTTACGTGATGCCGCGAACCTATGGACGGCCTTGGAGTCGGCCCACGGCGCTCAGGCACGGGACCAAGCCTGGGCCCACCCCGACGTCGCGCCCACCGCTACTGACCTCGACGACGTCCTGGGCTATGTGCAGCGAGCCAGCGGCGCCAACGGTGATCACGAGCGCGCCATGGATGAGGAACTTGAACAACTACTGACCGAGGGCGACTCGAACTAATCGCAACCCGGCAATGAGCACGAG
>JBBSNC010000199.1:0-5053 GCA_038232855.1 Actinomycetales bacterium | reverse complement strand
GATGGCTCCAGGTCCTCTGCCGTATGCCGTACGCCGGGCTGCGAGCGCGTCCGGGTCGGCAACGATGCGACGGGTGGAGGGATCTTCGCGCATCGCCAACATCTGTCGGCGCATCGAATCGATGGTTCCGCCGCTGAATCCCCCCTTGACCCGGCGCACGTGCAAGGTGACATCGACCAACCGACCCTCCTCATCCTCGCGGGCCGCCTGCGCAGCGAGCATCACGCCGAGGTCGGATGGAATGGAGTCGAAGCCACATGAGTGCACGATCTTGGCGCCGCTGGTCTCCGCGATGTCGTGTAAGTCGGCCACGGTGTCGTGCACGAAGAGCACTTCACCGGTGAGGTCGGCATAGTGCGTGCCAGCCTCGGCGCAGGCCCGCACGAGTTGCCGGCCGTATGCCGCATACGGGCCTACCGTCGTGGCGACAACGGTAGCCCGGTTGGCCAGATCGCTGGCTTGGGTTTGGTCGGTGACATCGACCGTGAGCAGCGGCCAGGCACGCGCGGCTTCGGGCAGGTTTTCACGCGTGGTCCGTAACTTGTCGAGACTGCGTCCCGCGAGGGCGATCCGCAGGGTGGCTGGCGCCGACCGAGCCAGATGCGCAGCGGTCAGCCGACCGACGAAGCCGGTGGCGCCGACGAGGACGAGGTCGTATTCACGATCTGCAGGCATTCACGCCATCCTGCCTTCCGCGGCTGAGCGCACACTGCACCGTGGCTTGGGCGATGGCCTGCATGTTTCACGTCACCCCCCATTGTGGAACGTCACTGGTCAGAATCGGTCTCGGCGTGACATCTTGCGGACCGTGCTCACCCTCGGCGGTGATCGCCAAATAGGCCTCATGGCGATCAGCTTGATCACCATGTGCTTCATGTCGCGGCGCCACGCAACTGCCTGCTCTGCCCTCAATCGCTTCCAGTCCCATCCGGCCGGCAACAGGTAGGCGAAGGAGACTGTAGGCAATTCTTCACCGCGAAGTTCGGTGACGAATTGCCTACTGGTCTCCCAGTTTGACTTTGAACCACACGGGGTCGTTCAGCGCGAGAATCCTCTTAGCTCCGCCGGCATCCCGTTGCTCAGGGGCGGCCTGGGCCGCGGCGACTACCGGGCGGTCAATCTCATCGAGCGGCTCCCCCAGATCCGGCAGCGGTGCGCCGAGGTCGGTGAGATATCGCTTCGTGGGGCGTCAGCCAGCGGATGAACGAGCCATGCCCGAATGCTAGTGAGACTGCGTACAGCCAGTTTGTCCGCCACGCAGAGAGCCTCACTCAGGAAGGTCGCCAAGGTCATCGAGCTCTTCGGCGCTGATCCCGGTCACTACTGAGCAGCAGCAGCATCGGAGCTATTGAGTTGGTCGAGCTTCGCCCTGATGGCGACATTGAGGTCGTCGCGGTGTGCGTCGATGTACTCGCGCACAACTGCATCAACGATGCCTTTTTCGAACGCAACATGAAATGCGCCGCGTAGGCCCTGCGTGTCAGGGTGAGTTGAGACCAGTGGTTCATAGCAAGTCCGTCCACGTGTCGCGCGTCAGACTTAGTGGCAGGACAGTTGAGTCAGTCTTGAAGGAGGAGTCAGACATGGGAAGGGCACCATCGATACCGGCTGAGAAGAAGCAACGGGTCGTGTTGAGCGTGATCGCTGGCGAGCTCACGGTTGCTGAAGCCGCCCGGCGGGAGAAGGTTAGTGAGCAGTCCATAGGCCGGTGGAAGGCCGACTTCCTGGAAGCCGGCAAGACCGCTTTGACCACGGGCAAGTCCGGTCCTTCCTCGCGGGAGGAACAGTTGCAGGCCGAGGTCGCCGACTTGACTCAGGCCCTAGGTGAGGCCGCGGTCGAGATCCGGGTTTGGAAGAAGTCTGCCGAGGGCCGCCTGGGCCCTTTGAGGACCTCGAGGTGATCCGCACGCAGGCGGGCATGTCGACCGCGAGGTTCTGCACCACGTTCGACAGGCCCGAACGAACCTGGCGTCGCTGGCAGGCCAAGGCCCGTGCCGGTTCTCTGGTGAAGGGCCCATGGCCACGGCCGGCGAGATCGGCTGCGTTGGGCCTGGCGCGCAAGCATGCGTTGGCGCACCCGGCGTGGGGCCACCGAAAGATCTGGGCGATGGTCCGCCACGAGGGTCATGTCGTGTCCGAGGCCACAATTTTGCGGCTGCTGCGCGCCGAAGGGTTGATCCTGCCTGCGGCCTACCAGCCGGGTTCGCCGCAAGCTGGCCGAACGCCGCAAGGCTGCGTTCGCGACTGAGCCGACCGGGCCGAACCAGGTCTGGCAACTGGACTCCTCGCCAGTATCGAGACCACCACCGGCGGTACCTGGCGACTGGCCGGGTGCCGAGACTACTGGTCCAAGTACGAGCACCCATTCCACGTATCCCCGACCGCGAATCAGCACGACGCGATCGACGCGATCGAGCTCGCCCTGGCAGACTTCGAGACCACCTTCGGCCATCCGATGAGCGACCTGGCCCACGTCGATGAGGACACCGGTGAAATCACACCAACGGTGACCATCGTGACCGGGACAACGGCGGCCCGTTCCGCTCGTTCCGATTTGAGGCGTTCATCGCCGCACACCCCGAACTACGCCACGTCCGGACCAGAGCTCGCACACCCGGACAGAACGGGTCCCGCGAACGAGGCTTCGGCACATTGAAGTACGAACGGCTCTACATCGACGAGATCGACAACGCCATCATGCTCGCCGAGCACGCCGAGGCATACCGTGCCGAGTACAACCAGATCAGGCCACACGAAGCCATCGCCTGGAACCGGCCCAAGGAGGTGCACCTCGGACTAGCCGACCCCACCACCCCGACATTTCAAACCAAAGAAATCCTGCCAACTACTTGACGCGGGACAGGACCACATGCACAACACCTCGCGTCAGTAGGGGTGTTGCAACGACCGACTGAGCTCGCCATCTCCCCTTACGACGGATCTTGACTCGGGGAAAGTCGAGGTCTCTGATGGGACATGTGACTGATTCTTCTGGTGCCGTTGAGCATGTCGAACTGCCAGTGGCCTGCACACTCGGGACGAGCGACGGTCCGTCGCGACTGCAACGGTGGCAGCATCTGCACCAGATCGCAGCTCCCACCGCCCAACTCACCAACGGCGAGCTCAAGGTCCGCTATCGGGCTGGCCCAGAGGTGCTGCCCGAGCTGCAGGACCTAGTCGCTGAAGAACGAGTGTGCTGCGCGTTCGTCAGCTGGGCCGTTGACGAGGAGAGAGGGCAACCCGTCTTGCGCGTCACTGCCCCAATGGGTTCACCTCAAGACATCGAGCCCATTGCCGCTATGTTCGCAGCCACCGACTCAAGCTCAGAGGTCGATCGGCATACGGTGGTTCCATGAGGCGAGGGGTTATCGCGGTCGTCAGCTTGTACGTGTGCGCGGCCCTGGGAACTCGCGCGGCCGAGGCGGCTGGCATGCGTCGATGTGAATGTTCGGGGTCGTGCTGGTGCCGAGGACCATTCCTCAGTGCCTTCCGCTGGGTGATGCCGGTGGGACACCGATAACCGATCGGTAAACGGTGCACGTTTGGACGCTGACCTGCGTACGTCGGTCTCGTGTCACAAGGGATTCTCTGCTTTAGGGCAGGTAGGGCACCAGTTCGGACCAGATGGCGTCGAGGATGGCGGTGGTCGCCCCTTCGTAGTGCGCCGTCACGGTAATGCACGCGTCATGCTGGGGCAGCATGATGCTGAACTGCCCATAGATGCCGTCCATTCGCCATGCGCCGTCTCTGTCACACAACCATGCGTGCAATCCGTACCTCTGGTTGTCCGGCTCTTCGCGACCGGTGTCGACGGGACATTGGGTCATGGCGGCAACGAAGTCGGCCGGGACGAGTTGGCGGCCTCGGAAGGAGCCATCGTTGAGCAGGGTCTCACCCAGCCTGGCGATCTCGTGGGTGCGAAGGAACAAGCCGACCGCACCGAGCGGGTAGCCGAGGGGGCAGCGGTGCCACTGCGGATTGGGTATCTGCAACGGATCGAAGATCCGGGATATCAAGTAGTCACGTAGGTCGAGGCCGGAACAGGCGTGGATGATCCGGCCGAGCACGTAGGAGTTGGCCCCGCGGTAGTGATAGGTCGTTCCCGGCGGGGCGAGTAACGGTGTTGATAGGAAGTCGCGGGCTGGGTCCTCAGGGTGGTCGGCGTCTGGATCGAGCCACCGGTAGCCGTTGCCTGCGGTCATGCTCAGCAGGTGCCGGACCGTCATCGCCTCGGCCCCATCGGCTGCGTCGCGACCGAATTCAGGCAGATGGTGCAGCACAGGGTCATCCAGATCGAGCAAGCCCTCCGCCTGCGCGATTCCGACGGCGACCGAGGTGAAGGTCTTGGAGACCGAGATGTTGCTCAGAGACCGTTTGACGAAAGCCCACTACTGCAGGGTGCAGCCGCGCCACCGCAGAACTCATGGCCTCAACGTAGTCGTTCGAGCATCAATTACCTTCGGTACGACAACGTGCTAGGTGGACTTCAAGCTTCGGCGGTCCCGTATGAGTAACCTGTTCCGGTCGCCGATGGGCTACCGGTCAGAGCAGTTGGTGGATTCGCTCCCGGTCGGTCAGTCAATACGAATGATCGCTTGCCCGGAGCGACGTCGGTTCCAGTACGACGAATCGAGCTCAGTCCGTCGTTGCGGAGCCGCTGTCGAGGCGGGTGATGACGTGCTCGATCACCGCGTGGAAGGCCAACAGGTCGGACCGAGGACCGTCGGTGAACAGTGTTGTCCCGGCGCGGGCCTGTTCGGCCCGTAGCCGTGCGGCGAGCTGGGTGCCTTTCTTGGTGAGCCTGACCAGGAGCGCCCGGCGGTCGGTCGGGTGAGGGGTGCGCTGGACGAGCGTGGCGGCCTCGAGGCTGTCGAGCAGTCCGGTGACGTTGCGCGGGCTGCACCGCAGGACTTCGGAGAGCTGGCGTTGGGTGGTCGCCCCGGTGGTGCCCAGGACCAGGAGCACTTCGGCACGGGCCCGGCTCAAGCCGCGTTCGGACAGGCCGGTGTCCATCCCCTCGACCAGCCGGATCGCGAGCTCGTAGACGCGGTCG
>JBBSNC010000198.1:0-5054 GCA_038232855.1 Actinomycetales bacterium | reverse complement strand
CGCCTTGATCGTGGGAGCCGCTATGGGGATCAACGGCGACGTCCAGGCCAAGGCACAGGCGCTCTTGGCTGCAGGTGTCGACGTGTTGGTCGTCGATACAGCGCACGGCCACCAGGACAAGATGATTGCGACGCTGCCCCTGGTGGTGGCTGCTCGGGATGAGCACGAGGCTACCCATGGGCTACGGGTGCCGATCGCGGCCGGCAACGTGGTCTCGGCCGACGGGGCGCGCGACTTGGCGCAGGCCGGGGCCGACATCATCAAGGTGGGTGTCGGACCCGGCGCGATGTGCACGACACGGATGATGACCGGCGTGGGCCGCCCACAATTCTCCGCCGTGCTGGAGTGTGCGGAGGCTGCTCGCGAGGCGGGTGCCGCGGTGTGGGCCGATGGGGGAGTGAAGTACCCGCGGGATGTCGCACTCGCGCTGGCCGCGGGTGCCGGCTCGGTGATGATCGGCTCGTGGTTTGCCGGAACGTACGAGTCGCCGGGAGACTTGATGCGTGGTGCCGATGGGCGCCTCTACAAGGAGAGCTTCGGGATGGCCTCATCCCGTGCGGTCCGCAATCGGACTCGAGACCGCTCAGCCTTTGACCGGGCTCGCTCCGCCTTGTTCGAGGAGGGCATCTCGTCGTCGAAGATGTATCTGGACCCGCAGCGAGGCGGCGTCGAGGACGTCATCGACCAGATCATCTCCGGTGTCCGCAGTGCGTTCACGTATGCCGGCGCTCCCGATATCGCGACGTTCCAAGAGCGCGTCGTGGTCGGCATACAGGGCACTGCTGGGTATGACGAGGGTCGCCCCCGGCATACCTCCTGGTAGGTCCCCGTCCCTTGTCACGGAGGGCTATCGGCTTTTATGCCTGACTATTGCCCTGAAGGCCGAAGGATCGGACATGTCCCGAGAGTGGGGATTCAGTCAACTCTGCACGAACGCAAGCATGCCGCCTCGATCATCGTGCGCACGCGATCAGGTTTGGCGAGATCGGCCCACACAAGGCGGACCACCTCAAAGCCAAACGAGCGCAGCCGATCCTCACGCGCCTTCTCACGCACCAAAGCCTGACGGTTCGGCGAGCCGTCAGCAGCCGCATACTTCTTCAGTCCATCAAACTCGATCACCACGCGATGCGAGGTCAGCTAGAAATCAACCCGCGCATGGAAGCGTGGGTTGCTTGACGTGATCTCAACCTGTGACTGCACCTGAAACCCGAGATCACGCAGCAACAATCGGGTCAGCGACTCACCTGGTGATTCAGCCTGAGCATCGGCCAGGGTGGCCGCCGTTTTCGCTCGCCGGTGCCCCGGCCTCCCAGCGCACGACGTGAGCATCTCCTGGAACTCGACTGAGGTCATGATCTCTGTATGTAAGGCGGCGTCAAGGAGGGCAACGCTAAGGCGCAAACCCTGACGAGCCGCCACCCCCGAAGATCGCGTATGCAGGCTCGACTACCCGCAGCCCCTCTAAATCGTGGATTCGAGCGTCCGGAAGGCTGACACGGAGTGTGCTCGCTGCGCTCTGACGCTGCTGCCCCTTGCCCGCACGGACCAGGTGCACACGTTGTGGGATCTGCCCGATCCACGGCAGTGACCAGGCAATGGCCGCCGAGTACGTTGTGGGATCTGCCCGATCCACGGCAGTGACCAGGCAATGGCCGCCGAGTGGTGACTCAGAGCGACACCCGGGGGCATCGTGGCAAGCACGCCACGGGCCTTCAAGAGATGCTGACCCTCGGGTGTGGCCGCACGAAAGCCAGGCCCGTCGGCATAAGCACCTCGGGCAACGCGGACCACATGGCCCCTATCGGCCAGGGTCCGCACCTCCTGCGGGCCAATTCCATGATCGGCCAATGCCGCAGATGTGATCACGTGCCTTCGGCACGCCAGCTCTCGATTTGTCTCACGGCCGGCGATCCGGGCCACCGGGCCGAGACGACGTCACCGGTGACAATTCGGAGCACCAATCGTCGACGTGAACCCCCTGGCGAGACTGCGTCGACCGATTTCACCTGAGCCCATGGGATCACGACCGCGGCACCGATAAGACGACGTCGATGCAACCCAGCGGCATCGACACCCGCCGAGCCGACCCACATCAGCGCACCGATCAGACCGACCGCCCCACGGCGACGCCAAGCACGAGCACGGTCGCTGCCTCGATCCGCACCACCACGAAGAGCATCAGGAACAGAGCGCGCCCGCAGTGATCGCGCACAGCATCAGGTAACTCCGCACAGTGCTCACATGAAGCGTGATGGGCGGCTGGGGAGAGATGAAAATGAGACCCTAGCCGCGATGGTGATTGGCCAGCCACGCCGCGCCGATGATACCGGCGTCATTGCGTAGTTGGGCCTGCACGATCGGAGCCCGCAGGTGCAACAGCGGTAAGAAGTTCTCAGACTTCTTAGACACCCCGCCGCCAACGATGATCAGGTCTGGCCACAGCAAGTCTTCGACGTGCCCGTAGTAGCGCTGCAGCCGCTCAGCCCACTCTTCCCAGGACAGTTCTTCACTCTCTCGGGCGCTGGTGGCGGCCCTGGTTTCGGCGTCGTGGCCATCGAGTTCCAGGTGCCCTAATTCGGTATTGGGTATCAACTCTCCACCCAGGAACAACGCGGTGCCGATCCCAGTGCCCAGGGTGGTCAGCAATACGGTGCCCTCGTTGCCCCGACCTGAGCCGAACTTCCTCTCGGCTGCCCCAGCGGCGTCGGCGTCATTGACCACGAGGGCCCGACGGCCGAGCACGTCGCTAAACAGTTCTTCGGCGTCGGTGCCGATCCAGGACTGGTCGATGTTGGCCGCGCTACGCACCGTGCCGTGATGCACCACCGCGGGCACGGTCACGCCGATCGGCGTCTTCTTGCCGATGTCGTCGGCAAAGGACTCGGCGATCTGGGCCACGATCTGCGCGACGGCCTCGGGGGTCGAGTCGTCAGGCGTATCGATCCGCTCGCGGTCCTTGGCAAATTCGCCTTTGTCGAGGTCGACCGGTGCGCCTTTGATGCCGGTACCGCCGATGTCGATGCCCAGTACGTGGTTCTTGGCCATGAGTCGCTCCTGCGTATGTCGTGAGTCGGATGAAGGTTTAAGGAAGGGTGAGGATCTCGGCGCCGGCGTGGGTAATGAGCAGCGTGTGCTCGAACTGGGCCGACCGCTGGCGGTCCGCAGTCACGATGGTCCACCCGTCGTCCCACTCGTCCCAGTCCGGCGTCCCGAGGTTCAACATGGGCTCGATCGTGAAGGTCATGCCTTCCTCAATCAGGATGTCGTGCTCAGGGGCGTCGTAGTGCGGGATCACCAGTCCAGAGTGAAAGGCCTGGCCCACACCGTGGCCGGTGAAGTCGCGCACGACGCCATAGTTGAACCGCTTCGCGTACGACTCGATCACCCTGCCGATAACGTTCACCGCTCGTCCAGGCTTGGCGGCGTTGATAGCGCGGCGCAGCGCTTCCTCGGTGCGCTCCACCAGCAACCGGGACTCCGTGTCTACCTCGCCCGCAAAGAACGTGGCGTTGGTGTCGCCATGCACCCCGTGAATGTATGCGGTGATGTCCACATTGCAGATGTCTCCGTCCTCCAGCACGCGATCATCGGGGATGCCGTGGCAGATCACTTCGTTCACCGACGTGCAGAGCGACTTGGCGAAACCGCGGTAACCCAAGGTGGAGGGGTAGGCGCTGTGGTCGAGGAGGAACTCGTGACCGACCCGGTCGATCTCGTCCGTACTCACCCCAGGTGCGATCGCTTTGCCACATTCGGCCAATGCTTGGGCCGCGATCCGCCCGGCAACCCGCATGGCTGCGATGGTCTCGGCGTCCTTGACCTCGGATCCGGTGAACGCAGTGGGCGCGGGACGGCCAACATACTCAGGCCGCGGTATGCCGGCAGGCACGGTGCGCTCGGGCCCGACCCGGCCAGCTCGGACGGGTGCGCCGGAGGAGGAGCCGTGGCTAAGCACGGAGGTAGCTGACGGCATACCCTGGAGTGTAGGTGCCGAGCCCTCAGGGTTCGAGCGGAGAGGCGATCTGGAGGCTGAAATGCAGTATTGGTTCAACATCGACACCAAATCCGTGGAGTCCCACGATGACCCTGAGCGCGCGCGAGCTGCCAACTTGCTCGGACCCTATGACACTGAGGCTGAGGCCCAAGGTGCGTTGGAGAAGGCGGCCAAGCGCACCGAAGAGTGGGATGCCGCCGACGACGCCTGGAACGACGACGATTCCGCGAGCGACACGGACTGATCGACCGGGCCGGCCAATCGGATTAGCGCGTCAGCTTCGGCAGGACTTGCTCGCTGAAGACGTCGATCCATTCGCGTTGATTGCGGCCGACGTTGTGTAGATAGATCCGGTCGAAGCCCAAGTCGACGTACTGCTGGAGGTGTTGGCGATGCCGATCTGGGTCGCTTGAAATCATGATCCGCCCCTCGAAGTCCTCCGCGCGGACGAGTTTGGCCATCGCCGCGAAATCGTGAGGTGAGCGGATATCAGCCTTGGCGAACTTCATCCCTCCATTGGGCCACTGCGTCATCGCGTTCGACAGCGCCTCCTCATCCGTGGGCGCCCATGACATATGCACCTGAAGGACCTTGGGCATCGTGTCCGGGTCTTTGCCGAGTTCGCGGGCCCCGTCGGCAAATCGGTCGAACAGCCCCGAAATCTTCTCCAGCGGCGCTCCCACTGTGATGATGCCGTCCGCGAACTTGCCGGTCTTCTTAGCATTGATGGGGCCAGCGGTAGCCACGAGGATCGGCGGGGCCTGCTCCGGCATTGTCCAGATTCGGGTCGTCTCCATCGTGAAGAACTCACCCTGGTGTTTCGTGTCCTTGCCCTGAGCGCTCGCCGCGTAGAGCTTATTGATGACCTCGATAGCCTCGAACATCCGCCGCGAGCGCACGCCAGCCTCGGGCCAGTAGCCGCCGACGACGTGTTCGTTCAAGGCCTCACCGGCCCCAAGGCCGAGCCATGACCGGCCCGGATTCATCGCCTCCAAGGTGGCAGCCGCCTGCGCCACCAGCGCGGGGTGCATCCGAAAGCTGGGGCAGACCACGCCGG
>JBBSNC010000197.1:0-5059 GCA_038232855.1 Actinomycetales bacterium | reverse complement strand
TGTTCTCCACTGACCACCTCGCAGATGTCTTCGTCCAGGTCGCCGACACCTTGGTCGAGGAGTTCGATCTGATCGAGTTCCTCAGCACGCTGACCTTGCACGCGGCCGAGGTCAGTCAGACCGCGGCCGTCGGCCTGCTGCTCGCCGACCACGACGGTCGCCTACAACATATGGCCTCCTCGCAGGAGTCGGCCCGGTTGCTTGAGCTGTTCGTCTTGCAGAATGCTGAGGGGCCTTGCCGCGAGTGCTACGCCACGGGCCAGGCCGTTGTTGTGGCAGACCTGCTCGACACCGAGGGCCGGTGGCCGGCCTTCACCCAGCGGGCCACCGAGGCCGGCTTCCGGTCTGTCTGCGCGATCCCGATGCGGCACAACCAACTCACCATCGGGGTTCTCAATCTTTTCAACACCGAACCAGACTCGTTCGACCCGCAGGACGTGCGCGTCGTCCAAGCACTGGCCCACATCGCTACCATCGGACTCCTCCAGGAACGAGCAGTGCGCAGCAGCGTGTTGATGACCGAGCAACTCCAGGGGGCGCTCAACACCAGGATCGTGATCGAACAAGCCAAGGGGATACTGGCCGAGAAGTGCAGCCTGAGCGTCGATGACGCCTTCACCCGTCTTCGTAGGTATGTTCGCAACAACGGCCTGTCTCTGAGTGCCGTCGCAAGGACGATCGTCGACGACCCTGAGTCCCACCCACAGCTCACTTCAGGCTGAGGCCCAGGATGACTGGGAGAGTGAAGCTCGCGGTTGGGTGAGTTGGCGGGCGTGAGCGGGGCGGTAGGAGTGAGTGCCCCTCTTCGCTGCTTACCTAGCCGTAGACGATGCCGTCCTCCCCAGGGTCATCGGCACGGCCAGAGGGGTGGTCGTCGTCTTCGTCCTCGGGCAGTCGGCACATCGCTTGAGCCGCGAAGCCACTGAGCGAGAGCAGGCCCGCCGCCAGCGCAGACACGACCGCCCGGACAAAGAGGTCACGCACCGAGGGCACATCGACGGCGGACACATGGACGGCAGCGTTCGCGGCGTAGAAGCCGACCAGGGCGGCACCGCCCAGCGCCGCGGCCTGGGCAGCCACCAACGTGCCCCGCGCCTGTTGAGGCGTCGGCTGGAAGGTGCTCGGGAAACGAGCGCCCGCACCGTGGACGTATTGTCGGATCTTCCACGCGGCATACAACACCAGCACGGCTAACAGGGCCATGGGGATCAGACCGAGCCACGGCAACTGCGGGAATTCGCGGCCGAGACCTCGCCAGCCCAGCAGGCCGAGCCAGCTGACTACGCCTACTCCAGCGGCCACGGGGGCGGCTACGCTGAGGCTGACTCCCTCGCCACGCTGGCTCATGAGGTCGGCTCGATCTGTCGGACATCGGAGGTATCGAGTTGGGTCAGGAGTTCCGTCACCTGTCGAACCTCACCGCCGTGAGCCAGCACTGCGGCTGGGTCCACATTCGTCCAGGGCACCAACACGAAGGCTCGCTCGTGGGCACGCGGGTGCGGCAAGAGCAGCGACTCCTCGTCGCTGCTTACATCGGTTCCAGCGGCGGGGTCGCCATACTGAATCAAGTCAAGATCCAAGGCGCGGGGCCCCCAATGCACTTCACGAGTACGCCCAGCGGAAGCCTCGACGACGTGCAGCCTGGCCAACATCGAGGCAGGGCTCAGGCGAGTCCGAGCCAGCGCCACCGCATTGATGAAATTGTCCTGGTCAGGTCCACCCACGGGGGCTGTCCGATATAGCGCTGAGGGCCGCACCGCCCAGACCCCCGGTATGTCGTGCAGGTGCTCGATCGCCTGGCTTACCGTGCTCACCGAGTCGCCCAGGTTGGATCCCACCCCGATCACGACCGGCACGTCGCGCTGCCGTGTAGCGGTGATCGACACATCCTCGAACGGCACCCCCACTGGCGCCTGCGGTTTATGCAGAGTGACCGTGACTGCCTCGATCAACCCAAACTCCCCCAGCAACGTCTCGGCCATCTCCGCGACGACGGTCTCGATCAGGTTGCGTGGTTCCCCCTCGACGATCGAAACTACCCTCGCAGCGACCTCGGCATAGTTCACCGTGTGCCCGACAGCGTCGCTGCGGGCTGCCGCGGACGTGTCAACCTCCAGGGTCGCGTCGACGACAAAGTTCTGCCCAGCACAACGCTCGGCATCCAGCACCCCGTGATAGCCGAAGGCACGCACCCCGCGCAGCGTGATGACCTCAGCCACGATGCGCCATGCCCCATACGCCGAGCGCCTGCGCGGTGCTCGGCACGTCATGCACCCGCACCGCCCAGGCACCGGCCTGAGCGGCCAACACACTGGTCGCCGCGGTGGCGACATCTCGATCCGGCGTTTCAATCGGCTCCGGCACGCGCGGCAGCACCCCTAAGAACCGTTTCCGAGACGTCCCAACCAGTACGCGGTAGCCCAACGCGGTGAAGTCGCCCAAAGCCGCCAGCAGCGTCCAGTTGTGCGCTGACTCTTTGGCGAACCCGAACCCTGGGTCGAGGATCAGCCGGCTTGCGGTGACCCCCTGCTGCCTCAGTTCCTGCGCCCGCTGCTGCAAGTGTGCGATGACCTCGGCCACCACATCGTCATACACGGCCGCGGCATTCATGCGATCGGAATGCCCCCGCCAGTGCATCGCCACATAGTCCACCTCGGCTCCTGCCACGACATTGGCCATCGCGGGATCGGCGAGGCCGCCCGAGACGTCGTTGACGATGTTCGCGCCTTCCTCGATGCAGGCCGCAGCCACGCTTGAACGCATCGTGTCGATGGATGTAGTGATGCCTTGGGCGCTCAGACTCCGAACCACCGGCACCACACGGTCCATCTCTTCGCGCTCACTCGGCCGCGATGCTCCCGGTCGTGTCGACTCACCGCCGACATCGACGATGTCCGCTCCTTGCGCCACCAGTTCCAACCCACGTTCGGCGGCAGCCTGCGGTGCCGCCCACGAGCCTCCATCACTAAACGAGTCCGGAGTGACGTTGAGCACCCCCATGATGAGCGTCACCGGGCTAGGGCCTTCCAGCCAACGCCAAACTCATGGCTTCGGCCCGGGTCGCTCCAGCACGAAGCTGCCCACGCACGGCCGAGGTGATGGTGCGGGCCCCCGGCCTACGCACCCCGCGCATCGACATACACAAGTGTTCTGCTTCGATGACCACAATCACGCCACGCGGGTGCAAGTGCGTCTCTAACGCCTCGGCGATCTGCGTCGTCAGCCGCTCTTGCACCTGCGGTCGCCGGGCAAAGACATCGACAAGTCGCGCCAACTTGGACAACCCGGTGATCAACCCGTCTGGGCCGGGGATATAACCCACGTGGGCGACCCCGTGAAAGGGCACCAAGTGATGCTCACAGACGCTGTAGACCGCGATGTCGCGCACCAAGATGAGCTCTTCATGCTCCACGTCGAAGGTCTTCTCGAGAATTTCCGCCGGAGACTGCCACAACCCTGCAAACATCTCTTCATACGCCCTCGCGACCCGCGCTGGGGTGTCGAGCAGACCGTCGCGGTCCGGGTCCTCACCGACAGCGAGGAGAATCTCGCGGACGGCAGCCTTGACGCGGGCGTGATCGACGCCGCCTGCCTCAGAGGCGACCGGGGTCGACATTCCCACCCTCGGGCACGGGCACCACCTGCGATGGCGGGTTTGGCTCGCTGTCAGTCTTGGGAGCGTTGTGACCGTTGGACATGGCTCTCCGCTCCGCTTCAGTCAGCACCGGGCCCCGTTCGTGCACGCCGCGATCATCGCTGGACAGCCACACCGGGCGGGGTGGGCGCTTGACCACGTCGGCAAAGATCTCGGCCAGCGGCTCCGCATTCAAGGTTTCCTTCTCCAGCAACTCCAACACCAAGGAGTCCAGCAGGTCGCGGTTGTCGTTCAACGCGTGCCAGGCCTCGTCGTGCGCCGCCTCGATCAACCGGCGGACCTCGCGATCCACCACGCCAGCAAGGTCTTCGGAGTAGTCGCGCTCGTGGCCCATGTCCTTGCCCATGAACACTTCGCCGGAGCCGGAGCCGAGCTTGACGGCACCGATCCGCTCACTCATCCCAAACTGGGTGACCATCTTGCGGGCCAAACCGGTGGCCTTCTCGATGTCGTTCGAGGCTCCTGTCGTCGGGTCATGGAAGATGATCTCCTCGGCGACTCGACCGCCGAGCGCGTAGGCCAACTGGTCCAGCAGCTCGTTGCGGGTGGTGGAGTACTTGTCGTCGACCGGCAACACCATCGTGTAGCCCAATGCCCGACCGCGCGGCAAGATCGTGATCTTGCTGACGGGATCGGTATGCCTCATGGCCGCCGCCACGAGCGCGTGTCCGCCCTCGTGGTAGGCGGTGATCTTCTTCTCCTTGGCACTCATCACTCGGGAGCGCTTTTGCGGGCCTGCCATTACCCGATCGATCGCCTCTTCCAGGTGATGGTTGGCAATGACTTTCTCTTCTTTGCGCGCCGCGAGCAGCGCCGCCTCGTTCAGGACGTTGGCCAGATCGGCTCCGGAGAAACCTGGCGTGCGTCGGGCTGTGGTGAGCAGGTCGACGTCATCGGCCATCGGCTTGCCCTGGGCGTGCACCTGCAAGATGTGATTGCGGCCCATCATGTCGGGGGCTTCGACAGCGATCTGGCGGTCGAAGCGGCCCGGGCGCAGCAACGCCGGGTCGAGGATGTCGGGGCGGTTGGTCGCGGCGATCAAGATGACGTTGGTCTTGACGTCGAAGCCATCCATCTCGACCAGCAGCTGGTTGAGGGTCTGCTCCCGCTCGTCGTGGCCGCCGCCGACGCCGGCGCCGCGGTGTCGGCCGACGGCGTCGATCTCATCGATGAAGACGATCGCGGGGGCGTTCTCCTTCGCCTGCTCGAACAGGTCTCGAACCCGGCTGGCACCGACACCGACGAACATCTCGACGAAGTCGGAGCCGGAGATCGAGTAGAACGGCACCCCCGCCTCGCCGGCGACGGCCCGGGCCAGCAGGGTCTTGCCGGTGCCCGGGGGCCCGTAGAGCAGCACGCCCTTGGGAATCTTGGCGCCGACGGCCTGGAACTTCGCCGGCTCCT
>JBBSNC010000196.1:0-5064 GCA_038232855.1 Actinomycetales bacterium | reverse complement strand
GGGCGCCGAGATTGGCGAGCAGCAAGATGGGCTGCAAAGTGGCCGCAAACGACGCCTGTTGCCACCGGGTCGCCACCGCATACACAGTCATCGCCGGAGCGGCCACCCCCGCAGTCGCGTTCATGAAGCCCCCCGCGACTCCAGCCACGGCACCGACTGCGCGCCCTCTCAGGTGCAGACGCCCGCCGGCGGCAAGGGTCAGCACGAGGGTCATCAGGATGAACGTGCCGATGAGCACTTCCAACCATGCCGCGCTCGTGCGCACAATGACGGCTGCTCCCGCGATTGAGCCCAGGACGATCAGTGGTGCCAACCGCGCGAAGGCCCGCCAGTCAACATCACCGCGCAGAGCGCTGAGCACCATCAAGGTGGTGGCCACCGCGCCGACGTTGCTCAATGTCACGCCCACCGAAGGGCCCAGCAAGAGGGTCAAGAGGGGGGCCACCACGAGCCCCATGCCGAGCCCAGCGATACGCTGCAGTCCGGCGCCAAGCAGGAACGCCGCGGTGATTGCGGCGATGACAGTTGCCAGCATCACAGCGGCGTCCAATGGCGGCTTAGCACGGGCACACGTTATCCGCCGTGCCATCTCACATCAGCAAAGGAGCCTCACATGAGCGATCAGCCTGACCGCGAGAACATCGGTGACGACCTCACCACCTATAGCGTTGACGGTGAGGATCAACTCCAGCCCGAAGACACCCTCATGCCAGGCGGTGACCCGGTCGAGGTTGGATACGAGACCCCGGACAAGTTGCACGGCTCGCTGGCCCATGGGACGACTGCGGAGGAGCAGGGCGAGCAGGAGACGCTCGAGCAGCGCATCCGCCAGGAGGTTCCCGAGGAAGGCACGGCCTACGGCGCGCCCGACAACGAGGGTGGCCTGGACCCGGAGCCCATGGTTGGCGGTGAAGACCCGGATGCCATCCCGGCAGAGCAGGATTTCGTCGGCGACCCGGATGAGCAAGGACTCAGTGCGCTCGATCCGGACAGCGGCACCGGCGACGGAGACCTAGCGATGGAGCATTCGGGGGCGGCCGAGGAAGCGGCCATGCACACCATCACCGATGACCTCAAGGCGGACCTCGACTCCTAGTCTCGGATGTGCTCGGGAGCTTGATCCAGCGCGTCCCTGATGACGGCAAACGACAAACCGGCGGGGTAACCCTTGCGCGCGAGCAACCCGCCTAACCGCCGCATCTGCACCTCGCGGTCGAGCCCGTGCAAGCGTGGCAACCGGGCTGCAACCAAGGCTTCGGCCTGGGCGCGCTCATGCTGCGGCTCGATGGTCGCGATCGCCCGCTCGGCCATCTCCTGCGGCACGCCCTTCTTGCGTAGTTCGTGCCGCAGTCCGCGAAGGGCCAAGCCGGATCCCTCGTGCTTGGCTCGCACCAGCATGTGCGCGAAGGCCTGGTCATCGACCAATCCGACCTCGCTCATCCGATCCAGAACCTGCTCGATAGTTTCCGCTGAACAGTCCCGCTGGCGCATCTTGTCCGCCAACTGCGATCGCGTGCGAGCACCCATAGCCAGTTGGCGCAAGGCGATCTGTCGCGCGCGGGCCACGCCATCGGCGCCGCCGGAATGCCTTGTCGCTCCTGCCTCCACCACCTCGGCGGGCTGCGCCGCTGCCGGGCGCGTCGACTCGGCCCGATCGGCACGGCCCTCGGGTGCGCTGGCTGCCGCTGTTGCTGCAGCCAGCGCCTCTCGGGCGGCCTCTAGCCGGGTCGCATCAGGCTCGCGATAGTTGTGGCGAGTCATGGCGTTACCTGCACATCGCTTGCTGTTAGAAGTTGACCGAGACTTCACCAGTCTTCGGGTCGACGCCCTCGGGCACGACCCCTTCCGCGCGCGGACCGATGCCAAGCTTTTCCTTAATCCTGGCCTCGATGTCGTCGGCCATATCCGGGTTGTCGATCAAAAAGGTCCGCGCGTTCTCCTTGCCTTGGCCTAGTTGCTCACCCTCGCAGGTGTACCAAGCTCCAGATTTGCGGACGAAACCCTGCTCGACCCCCATATCGATCAGCCCGCCTTCGCGGGAGATCCCATGGCCATAGAGGATGTCGAACTCTGCCTGCTTGAACGGCGGCGACACCTTGTTCTTCACGATCTTGGCGCGCGTCCGGTTGCCGACCGCATCCGTCCCGTCCTTGAGCGTCTCGATGCGCCGGACGTCGATGCGGATCGAAGAGTAGAACTTCAGCGCCTTGCCACCCGTCGTCGTCTCCGGCGAACCGAACATGACGCCGATCTTTTCGCGGAGCTGATTGATGAAGATGGCCGTGGTGTTGGTGTTGCTCAAGGTTCCGGTGATTTTGCGCAGCGCCTGGGACATCAGGCGTGCTTGCAGTCCGACGTGGCTGTCACCCATTTCGCCCTCGATCTCAGCCCGCGGCACCAAGGCGGCAACTGAGTCGATCACCACGATGTCCAGGGCCCCGGAGCGGATCAACATGTCCATGATCTCCAGCGCCTGCTCACCGGTGTCTGGCTGGCTGACCAGCAGCGCATCGGTGTCGACGCCCAACTTTTTGGCGTACTCCGGGTCCAGGGCGTGCTCGGCGTCAATGAAGGCAGCGATCCCGCCGGCCTTTTGCGCATTTGCCACGGCATGCAATGCCACGGTGGTCTTACCGCTGCTCTCCGGACCATAGATCTCCACGACACGACCGCGCGGTAGCCCACCAATGCCGAGCGCGACATCCAGCGCGATGGAGCCAGTGGGGATGACCGCGATCGGTGGACGGATGTCATCACCCAGGCGCATCACCGACCCTTTGCCGTGTTGCTTGTCGATTTGAGCCAGCACAGACTCCAGCGCCTTGTTCTTGTCGCCGTGCATCTGAGTGACCTTGCTGTGTTGCGGCATGTCTTGCTCCTTCGCTTCGTGGATGAGCGCGCCTACCTTCGACCACCGAGTCGAATGGTGGCCCCCTCATCGAGGGCGCCTTATCCGTGGTGAGTCAGACGCTAGGGGCTATGGCCGACATACCTTGATCGCACACACGGATCTGTGGATCACGGAAGGCAACTGGAGCACCTGTGTACGAGCATAATCGCAAGTATGTTCGATGCCAGGCGACACGCCAAGGAGGCTAGGAAGCAATCACCGCGTACTGCCCCTCGCTGTCATCCCAAGACAGCTCGACGATCCCTTCGGCCTGGGCCGCGCGACAAAACTGCAGAAACGAGCGGTAGCCCTGCTTTTTCTCGCTGAACCCTGGCTGGCTGCGTCGCATCAAGTCCTTCAACCCCGACAGACTCACGCCCGAACCACCCTCTCCCATGTCGGTGACGACCTGTCTGAGCAGGGCAAACGCCTCCGCACGGTCACCTACCTCCGGCAGGCGGATCTCCGGGTCCCCCTTGGAAGGCCCGGGAACTAGCTCGACAATCGAGCGGCTCTGCAGATGCTCCAGCAGTTCGCCGAAGGCGCGGAAGCCATGATCGGCCTCACTGAAGGTGGCGTCTTTGCGCAGCAGGGTGCGCTTGAGCAGCGAGGCCGTCACCACCCCTGTCGAGGATTGCTGGAGTCCGGCCACGGTCTGCGCGACGAGCACCGCAAGCTCCGGGCTCTCACTCGGCACGTCCTCCTCGTCCGTGACCACGGGCTCCGACGGCACGTCCTGTGCTTTGTCTGTGGTGGCAGTTCCTTTACCCCGTGCCCGACGATTGCGCGTCGGCGCCTTGTCAGCACTGTCCGTGGTGGTTTCAGGGGCCGGCTCGACACCCTCCAGGTTGTCGTAGAACAAGAACTCGTCGCAGGCCGGCGGCAAGAGCCGAGAGGTCGAATCGCGCACCCCGAACCCGATGACACGCTTGTTGAGCTCACGCAGTTTGTGGACCAGCGGCGTGAAGTCGCTGTCCCCGGTGCAGATCGCGAAGGTCGAAATGTAGTCGCGGCTGAACGCCAACTCGATGGCATCGACGGCCATCTTGATGTCAGCAGCATTCTTACGTGAGGCACCCATCCGTTGCGGCATTTCGATCAGCTCGACATGTGAGCGCGTGAGCATCCGGCGATCGTCGTCGAAATAGGACCAATCGGCGTACGCCCGCCGGACCACCACCCGCCCTCGCTCGGCAAGCGCGTCACTGATGGGCCGCAAGTCGAAGGCGATGCCGCCCAGGTGGTCACGCGCCCCCAGCGCAAGATTCTCGTAGTCCAGGAATAGGGCGATGCGATCTTCGTCATCCACACCGCGACACTACGCTGTGCAGGGTCGCGGAGCGGGGAGTCGCCGATCTCAAACCTGCGGCCCGCAGGTTTACGCAACGTCCGACCCTCGCCCTACACTGAGCCGCCAGCGCAATCCCTCCGAATCCAGGATCACCCGTCTCATGTCTTTGCTCGTCCAGAAGTTCGGTGGCTCGTCGGTCGCCGATGTCGCTGCGATTGCGCGGGTAGCCCAGCGCGTCGTCGACACGAAACGGGCCGGTCATGACGTGGCCGTGGTCGTCTCGGCCATGGGCGACACCACGGATGAGTTGCTGGATCTAGCCAAGGCGGTGAGTCAGGGGCCCCCACCCGAGCGCGAGATGGACATCTTGCTCTCGGCTGGCGAGCGGATATCGATGGCCCTGCTGGCAATGGCGATCGAACAGCTCGGTGAGCGCGCCCTCTCTTTCACCGGTAATCAGGCAGGCATGCGGACCGATCGCTCGCACGGCCGGGCACGGTTGTTGGATGTCACTCCAGGACGAATTCAACGGACGCTGGAAGCCAATGCGATTGCCATCGTGGCGGGGTTCCAGGGCGTCTCCGAAGACGAAGACGTCACCACGCTGGGACGTGGTGGCTCAGACACGACAGCCGTGGCCCTCGCTGCGGCACTGCAGGCCGACGTCTGCGAGATCTACACCGACGTCGACGGCCTCTACACGGCCGACCCGCGGATTGTCCCCTCGGCGAGCCGGGTCAAACGGATCACCATCGAAGAGACTTTGGAGATGGCTGCCCAAGGCGCCAAGATCTTGCATTTGCGCGCAGTGGAGTATGCGCGGCGCCATAACGTCCCGATCCACGTCCGGTCCTCCTTCTCCGACCATGAAGGAACCTGGATT
>JBBSNC010000195.1:0-5072 GCA_038232855.1 Actinomycetales bacterium | reverse complement strand
CCCCATTGCGCACAAGCGCGCACGCTCACCTTCCCCATTGCGCACAAGCGCGCACGCTCACCTTCCCCATTGCGCACAAGCGCGCACGCTCACCTTCCCCATTGCGCACAAGTTCGCTTCCGAAGGCCGACACGCCGAGAATGCGCTTCGCGAATGAACACAAGTTGTGGGGTTGCTCCCGCGATCGGCTGTCAGAGGTCGAAGCCGACGGCTGCAATGGGCGGCCCCGGTGCCAGCTGCGGGGGCTCAGCCATGAGTGGTCCGAAGTCTGCCATCGCCGCCTGCATCGCCTCACTCTGACCGTGGTCGCGTATCGCGGCCTCGTCTGCCATGAGAGCGAAGAACGAGAAGCTGTTGTCGGCGCCGCGGCGGTATGAGTAGATTTCCACCCCAGGCTCGGCGCGCGCTGCCTCCACCATCCGGGTCAGGACCTCAACCACCTCTTCGACTTTGCCTTCTTGGCAGGTGATGGACCCCGACATCGAAACCTTTGAAAGGGTGGTACCTGTTTGGTTGCTGCGCCTGTAGTTGCTGCGCCTGTATGCGTTGTCAGTAGGCTCTCGTATCATATATGATACAGTTTCTGGATGAGAGACGATGCGATGCGGGGCGTGCTCGCCTCGGCTGCTCACCTTCAAGCACTGGTCCCCGACGCCGTTCTGGTTGGCGGAACGGCGGCTGCGCTCCACGCCGAACACCGGCTCTCCTTCGATCATGACCACGTGCTCATGGATCTCTCCGCCCGGTATGCCGAGATTGTGGAAGCCGTCGAGGCAAGCGAGGGGTGGGTCACCAGCGTCCGCGCAAGCTCCCCACCGCTAACCCTGCTGGGCTCACTAGACGGCGTGGAGGCTGGCTTGAGGCAACTACGGCGCACTCGCCCCCTTGAGGTGATCGAGTTTCCGACAGGCGATGGCAGGTCGGTGCGTGCCCCGACCCTTGCAGAAATGCTGAGGATCAAGGCCTACCTGATCGTGCAGCGCAACGCCGTCCGCGACTACCTCGACACGGTGGCACTGGCGGCCCGAGTTGGCCACCACGATTCCATCGCTGTGCTGAACGCCATCGATGCCTACTACGCGGATCGTTCCAATGAACCGGATTCGGTGCTGACGGCTTTGACGATTCGCCTGTCTGAGCCAGCGCCCAAGGACATCCGCGTCACTACTCAACTTCCTGCATACAAGGGTCTGGACCCGCGCTGGCACGAGTGGGACACCGTCGTCCACGCGTGCCAAGCTCTCGGCGATGGGCTGCTCGATGCTCAGGGGTCTTGACCGCCATGGCACTGTCATTTCGCAACCTCGACGTCGACGGATCGCAACCAGTAGCGACGTGGCCCTACGAGGCACTGGTCACAGCGATCGAGCGCGGTTCGATCAGTGACTGGGCGCGTATCAGCGGGGCGATCAGGACCGACCCGTGGGGCGACGTGGCGCGACAAGTCGATGCCTATCTGAGCTACGAAGCGCCGGTCGGTGTTGCTGGTCTCATGCAGCGAGCCATCGCTCGGGCGCGCGACCAGCGGGAACAGCAAGAACGCGACGATGTCGCCCGCCACATTCAGCAGTATGTCGACACATCTGGACTCTCGATGACGCAGTTCGCCGCTCGCATCGGCACGTCGCGAAGTCGCCTGTCCACCTATCGCAGCGGCAGCGTCCTGCCATCGGCCGCTCTGATGACACGTATGCAGTGGCTCGCCGAGCAGGAAACTCAGGGCGAGAGCCGCGCCCACACCGCGTCGTGATCTGCGCCGGGAATTCTCACCTGACCCACGTCGACGACCTCGGCCCCCCGGAGTAGCACATGATCCAGCTGCACGAACGCCGGAACGCTGCTCTCGCGCGGCCAGGTACGCACCCAGCCGGATGCCGCGCGGCGGTGACTGTCGGTTAAATCGGCGGTCAATCGGCGGAATGCGGGGTGAGCAGACGAGGCGTTGAAGTCCCCCGCCATCACGATGCGAGCCTTTGGGGACTGTCGACCCTGCCAGGCACGCAGCGCAGCCAGTTCATCGGCCCATTGCGGCAGGGTCGGTGGCACCGAATGAGCGGCGAAGAGCAACCAGGCCTGACCGGATGCAGCCTCCGGCTCGACCTCGACAACGACTTGCTCGAAGAACAGGTCAGGGCTATCGGACACGGATGAGTGCGGATCGGCGGTGAACACCATCGTTCCGCTGGCGTCAGGTCGCGGCTCACCCGTTCGATACGGCAACGCCCCTGGTATGCCGCTCGCCTCAACCCGCATGAGCGCCTGGGGGGTGATCTCCAGCAGCACCAGTGCGTCGACGCCGAGGCGCTGGACGGCCTCATCCACCGCGTCGATGTCTCCGTTGCCGAACAGCAGGTTGCTGGTCAGCACGACGGTGTCGTCATCGCCTGGAGTGTGCAGGTCAGGTTGCACGACCCATGGCCACGTGAGCACGGCCATCGGCACGAGCAGCGCCGCGGTTGTTGCGGCGAGCACCCAGCGGCGGGCCAGGGCAGCGATGACCAGCAGCACGACCAGACTCATCCCGGCCAGTGGCAAACCGCACTGCACCGCGATGATGAAGATCCCGCCTTCGACCCAACGCAGCCCCAGCAGGCCGGCCGCAACGAGCAGCCAGAGTGGACCCACGACACTCACGGCCCGATGCATGGAGCAACCCTAAGCACCTCTATCTCGGCGGCCGCGTCGGACCCGAGTGAGTTCTCCGACGCGCGCTCCGAGATGCTCTGTCACTTCGACGTGGTCCAGGTCAACGCTGATTTCCTGCAACAGGATCGCCCAACCTCCTGCTAGCCGCAAGCATGACGGTTGCTTTGCCATCAGAGCCAGTAATACTATTGACATGGACGACGGTGTGGCTTTACTCGGAGATCTTGTCGGTTCGAGACGTGCGACCGACCGGCAGCAATGGCACGACGACGTTTCCGAGGTGCTGGCGACCATCTCCGCACGAGACAACGCCGCCATCGCGCTGCGCATCACGGCCGGAGATGAGTTCCAGGGAACGTATACCCGGCTGGGCGACGCGCTAGGGGCAGTCTTCGCGATTCGGATGCATCTGGAGCCGCGGATCGGTGTGCGCTTCGGCATCGGCCGCGGGAAGGTGACGGTGCTGGACGATCGAGCTGGCACCCAAGATGGTCCTGCGTGGTGGGCGGCGCGGGCAGCCATCGAATCTGTTCAGTCCACACAGGGCACAGTGGGCGGGTCCGCTCTGCGGACGGCATACCGGCGGGGTGACTCGATCGAGGGTGAGCCTGACCCAACTGAGATGGCGGTCAATGCTGCCCTGGTGTGTCAGGACCTGGTGTTTGACTCTTTCGATGAACGGACATGGACAATCCTTCGCGGTCTGGCCGGTGGCATGACGCAGCAAGTGATCGCCGAGCAGATCGGAGTGAGCAGACAAGCGGTGCAGCAACGTCGTGCCAGCAGCGGTATGCCGATGCTGCTGGAGGCGGCCGAGCGTTTGGCGGCCCTGCCATGAGCGTTGTAGCTCTGGCTCTGCTCGGCATCGGCGTGGCTGACGTGGTCCGACTGCGTCGTTGGGCAGAGAACAACCGTGGGGTTGTGGTGGCCATCCTGGCCGGGCTCTCGGTCATCGCGCTGTTGGCTGTGCTCGCTGACCTGACCAGTGGCGCAGACGTCCCCCTGCTACTGGTGGCATCGGGAGTGTTGTGCGCCTGGGTGCTGACCACCAGGGAGGATCGCCACCCCTCCTCCGCCATCCCGCTCGGTGTTTTGGCTGGCGGGTTCGCGCTGCTCTTGCTGGGCTCTGGTGGGGCATCCGATGCCAACGGAGCCTTCATTCGGTGGCTGTCGTGGACCGATCTTCCGTCCACCGATTCCGGCGTGTCGCCTGACAAGGTCCTGCTCATTGCTGGTTTGTTGCTCGTTCAGGTAGCGAGCGCCAACACGGTCGTGCGGTTGGTCTTGACTCAGATCGGCGCCCTTGGCCCGGCCGGGTCACCGCAAGCCTCGGACTGCCTGCGGGGCGGGCGGATCCTGGGGCCGATGGAACGGCTGATCATCCTCGGCCTGGGACTAGCCGGGGAGGTGACGGCTGCCAGTCTGGTCATCGCTGCAAAGGGTTTGATCCGCTGGCCGGAGCTGCAACAAAGCGACCTCGAGGAGCCGGACTCGATCGGCGTCGACGAGGTCACCGAGTATTTCCTGGTCGGCAGCATGGTCAGTTGGCTGCTGTCGCTGACTGCTCTGGCCGTCGCGACGCTGGCCTGATGCCCGACCCCGAGGCAATGAGCAAGCAGGTCCCCCCGGGCGTCGCTGTCAGGAGTCGATGACGATCGGGATGATCATCGGTCGACGGCGCAACTTCCCGCCCAGGAACGACCCGACAGTGCGCCGGATGACCTGCTGCAGTTGGTGGGTGTCCGAAACGCCGTTCTTGCGGGCCTGCTCCAGCGCCTCGTTCAACCTCGGCAGGACCTTCGCGAAGATTTCCTCATCCTCGGCGAATCCACGCGTCTGAATTTCCGGCCCCGCTGCGATCTTCCCCGTCGAGGAGTCCCGCACCACGATGATCGTCACAAAGCCCTCATCGCGCAGGATGCGCCGATCCTTCAACAACGTCTCGGTCGTGCCTCCGACCGAGGACCCGTCGACATACACATATCCGCAGTCAACCGCTCCGACCACGCGAGCCACGCCATCGACGAGGTCAACGACGACGCCGTCTTCAGCGAGCACCACCCGCTCGCGAGGCACACCCGTAGCGACCGCGAGGTCAGCGTTGGCCTGCAGATGGCGCCACTCGCCGTGCACCGGCATCACATTCTTGGGCCGCACGATGTTGTAGCAATACAGCAACTCCCCCGCGCTGGCGTGGCCAGAAACGTGCACCATCGCGTTGCCCTTGTGCACCACGTTGGCGCCGAGCCGGGTCAGGCCGTTGATGACCCGATAGACGGCATTCTCATTGCCGGGGATCAGCGAAGACGCCAACAGCACGGTGTCGTCAATCCCGACCTCGATCTTGTGATCTCGGTTCGCCATCCGAGACAGCGCCGCCATCGGCTCGCCCTGGGAGCCGGTGCACACCAAGACCTGCTTGTCTT
>JBBSNC010000194.1:0-5091 GCA_038232855.1 Actinomycetales bacterium | reverse complement strand
TGGCAGGGGGACTACCCTCGCGCGATTCAGTGACCCAGGAGGCGAGTTCGGGGGAGGTGACTGCCTCCCGGGAGCCCATGGGGCAGGTGCTGCGTGGGTTGCCGTGGAAGCGCATCAGCGCTGTGACTGCCGCGCTCTTCGGTGGTGTCACGATGGCCATCATTCTGGCTTTCGAGTTGACGACGGGGCGCGCCGTGTCTACCTACACCGGCGGAACCAGCGAGAGCAACGTCGGCAGTTCCATCCCCGGCTTCAGTGCCAGGGCCAGTAACTCCATAGGGGGCAGCACCGAACGGCCCGAGCAGCAGGACCCGGCACCGGTACAGCAAGAGCAGCAGGATCCGGCCCCTGTCCAGGAGCCGGAAGGCGCGCCGGAACCTGCACCAAACCCCGCGCCGGAACCTGCACCAAACCCCGAACCGAACCCTGCTTCGAAACAGCCCGCCCAAGAACAGGCACCTCAAGAGTGAGGTGAGCGGCTAGTGTGCGCGGCGCACCTGCGGTGCAGACCTTGGCCCGAGTGGGCCTATCCCAAGCCGATCGGATACTTCGAGAGCCTTTCTGGGCCAGTCTCGGTCACCAGATATTGCTCCTCCAACTTGACGCCCTCCCCACCATAGCGCGAACCGACATACGCCTCAGTGGTCAGCACCATCCCGACATGGAGCACCCCGTCATAGCCGACGGACTCCCACTGGTGCGGTAAAACGATCTCGGGGTATTCATCGCATTGACCCACGCCATGGCAGCTGACCGAGTAGTGCCGGTATTCATCGACTGGCGGCATCCAGGTGGCCTCGCAGATTTCGCGGAAGGTGCGGCCTGGTATCAGGAGTTGGTGGTTGCGCTCGATCTGCTCGCGGGCTAGTTCGAAGACGTGGCTTTGGGACGGCGTTGGTCGAGCGTCCCCGATCACCCAGGTGCGCGAAATGTCGCACATCATCCCGTAGGAACCGACAAGATCTGTGTCGTAGCCCAGCAACTCACCTTCGTTGATCGCTCGACTGCTGGCTTCCTGCATCCACGGATTGGTCCGCGGTCCGGACGACAGAATTTGCGTCTCGATCCACTCGCCTCCGCGGCGGATGTTGCCAGCGTGCAGGAAGGCCCAGAGTTCGCGCTCGGTCATGCCGGGTTTCATCGCCTCGCGCATCTCGCCCATCGTGGTCTCACAAGCCGCCACTGAGCACCGCATCGCCCGGATTTCGTCCGGCCCTTTGATGGAGCGAGCCAACTCCATGAACTCGGTGCCGTCCTCGATCTGCACACCGGCTTCGATCAGGTGCTGAACCTCCAACGGCCGAGCGGTGTCCAGCGCGATGCGCGGATTGGGTCCGGCGTGAATCCGCAAGATGTCGAGCATTTCATCGGCCCAGGCCCGGGCCTTTTCTCGATAGCGGGGACCGGCCAAAAAGTAGTAGGAGCTGATCGCTGGGCGCACCTCCTGAACGATCGGATTGTGACCGCTCAAGAACTCGCACGCCGCAAATTCCCATAGGATCACCGATCCATCGGCTCCGACCCAGGCGTAGCGGGACGGGTTGTGCATCACCCAGACCTGCATATTGGTGCTATCGGTGGCATAGCGGATATTCATCGGATCGCGCAGGATCGCCCCGTCGTAGCCCATTTCGAGGAGTTGCGAGCGCACCCGACCGATGCGGTATTCACGCATGTTCTCGAGATTGGGCAGGTCCAAGCCGGCTGCCAGCCACTCTGCCTCGACCACCGGTCCAGGACCCAGCGTGATGTGATGCAACTCCTGCCCCGCCGCGCGCTCTTGCGAGGCCCTGGCCTGCATACTTGCGGCGATCTTGCCGACCATGGACTCACCGATGTTCTTTCGCTCCCAGGCACCATTGGCCTCTCTCAGCGCACGATAAACCTTGGAGAACAACTGCGTCTACATCCTTCTCCGCGAAGGGGCGCGTGCAATCGATCAGCAGTGACCGCAAGGGTCGGCAGCGGTCGGTGGCACACTGCTGCCCATGCCCGCGAACTATCCGTTGCTCGATGCCGTCCTCGACGACCCTGCTGGGCAGGCCTGGGCCATTCTTGTGCGCGAGGGGCAGGACGCCGCCGAGGTGCTGGTCGGAGACATCGAAGACATCGACCTGCTGGCGCATATCCCACCGGCGCGCGAGGGTATGCCGATCCTCACCTTGGTCCCCTTCCGCCAGATCGCCGAGCGCGGGTTCGACGCCCACGACGACGGGACGCCGCTGCGGGTCTTGGCGAGCACGGCATACGAGCGCGTACCAGTCTCCGAGCTGGCGGCGCAGCTGGGCGGGCGCCTGCCTGACACGTTCGTCGAGGTCACCGACGAGCACTTCAGTGTCAGCGACGATGACTACGCGCAGATCGTCACCCGCGTCATCGAAGATGAGATCGGCAACGGGGAGGGCGCCAATTTCGTCATCCGCCGCGATGTGCTCGGCCACACCGAACAGGCCCCCTCACTCGCCGCCCTTACCTGGTTGAGATCGCTGCTGACTGATGAGCGCAACGCCTATTGGACCTTCGCGGTGCACACCCCAGGCCACACCTTGGTCGGGGCCACCCCCGAGCGTCACGTCAGCGTGCAAGACGGCCGAGTGCGGATGAACCCGATCTCGGGCACTTTCCGCCACCCGGCCGAGGGCAGCGACGAACTTGAAACCTCGTTCAACTCCTTCATCAAAAACGCCAAAGAGACCGAAGAGCTCTTCATGGTGGTTGATGAAGAGATGAAGATGATGGCGCAGATCTGCACTCACGGTGGCCGGATCACCGGGCCCTATCTCAAGCAGATGGCACACCTGACGCACACCGAGTACTTGCTGGATGGCCAGGCTGAGGACGACCCCCGCGACGTACTGCGGCTGACGATGTTCGCCCCCACCGTGACCGGTTCACCGATGGAAAACGCCTGCACCGTCATCGCGCGGCACGAAAGCGGCGGGCGCGGCTACTACGCGGGGGTGCTGGCGCTGCTCGAGCGTGATGCCGAAGGAGAGGAGCACCTCGATGCGCCGATCTTGATCCGCACCGCACACATTTTCGGCGACGGCGTCGTCAAGGTCAGCGCCGGCGCCACGCTCGTACGGCACAGCGACCCGGTCTCGGAGGTCGCTGAGACCACAGCCAAGGCCAGCGGCATGCTCGCGGCCCTCGGGCTCCGGCCTCGGCGGGTGCTTTCGCATGCCCAGCAGCTCGGCGAGTTGCCTGGCGTCGAGCGGGCACTCGCAGACCGCAACGACGTGCTGTCACCGTTCTGGCTCTCACCGCAGGCGGAGCGACCCGACCCGGACATTGCTAGCAGGTCGGTGCTGGTCATAGACGCCGAGGACACCTGGACCCAAATGCTCGCTCACCAAGTGCGGCACTTCGGCATGGAGGCTGAGGTCAGGCGGTGGGACCGGGTCGAAACGGCGGACCTGGAGGCCTTCGACCTCGTGCTCTTCGGCCCAGGGCCGGGAAATCCAGAAGATCTGGGCGATGCCCGGATGCGCCACCTGCGGCTGCTGATGCAGGCTCGTCTGGATGCAGACCGGCCGCTGTTGGCCGTCTGCCTCAGCCATCAGGTGCTGGCTTCGCTGGCGGGTATGCAGATCACCAAGTTGGACAAGCCGAATCAGGGGGTGCAGATCCCGGTCGACCTGTGGGGCAACACCGCTCGGATCGGCTTCTACAACACCTTCGTCGCGCGCCCTGGGCGGGCCGAACTGCCTGGACCAGATGGCGACGTCACTGCGCTGGACGTCGCCATCGACCACATTCACGACGCCGTGGCCGGACTGCGTGGGCCAGGGGTGGCCAGCTTGCAGGGACATGCCGAGTCGGTGCTTTCACGAGACGGATTGAGCACCTTGCACGGCTTGATTCGGCATACCTTGTTGGGCGGCT
Organism: Actinomycetales bacterium; assembly: GCA_038232855.1. GTDB lineage: Bacteria > Actinomycetota > Actinomycetes > Actinomycetales > Dermatophilaceae > Ornithinicoccus. The sequence continues at coordinate 1,206 of JBBSNC010000194.1, read as the reverse complement.
AGCCCCCACCCTGTAGGAAGGCCAACAGTATCTCGTTGAACTCGCTAACGTGGCTCACGTTGACGCCGTGCGGCCCGCCGTCGATCAGTTTCGTCTGCGCACCGTCGATCGCTTCAGCGGTGCGGGCACCTGAGCCTTCAAACGGGACGATGCCATCTGCGGAGCCATGCAACACCAGCGTGGGCACGCTGACGCGGGTCAAGTCGTCGGTGAAGTCAGTGGCGGCGAAGGCCTCGATGCATTCGACCGCGGCGGTTTCATCTGCTTGCGCGCACATCCGCTGGGCGGTGCGCAATTGCTCGTCACTAACCTGCACTTCATCGCCTGCGGTGAAGAAGTTACGGGTGAACTCGGCGAAGAATCCTTCGCGATCCTCGCGAATGCCTTGCTTCATGCCCTCGGCGGCCTCGCGTTCAATGGGTCCCTGGGCGTTGTCATCGGAATGCAGCAGGAAGGGTGGCACCGCGGAGGCGAATACCACGCTGTGCAACCTTTCCTCGCCATACCGAGCGACGTAGCGAGCCACTTCACCCCCACCCATCGAGAAGCCCACCAGCGTCACGTCTTGCAGTTCCAACGCGTCCAGCAACCCGGCGAGGTCGTCGCTGAGTGTGTCGTAGTCGTAGCCGTCCGCGGGCTTGTCCGACTCCCCGAAGCCGCGCCGGTCATATGCAATGACTCGGTAACCAGCGGCAGTGAGCGCCGGGATTTGGTGCGCCCATGCCTCGTGGCTCAGCGGCCAGCCGTGGATCAATACGACCGCTCTGCCCTCACCGCCGGAATCGGCAACCTCAAGGTCGATGTTGCTTCCGTGCGATGTCACGCTCACCTGGCTCATCTGCAGACGCCTCCTGATAGGGGTTTTTGACTCACCCCACGGTAGGCCCATTGCAGCCTTGCGTCGCGGCATACCAATGACCGATCTGCGCGCTGACACCCAATATCAAAGGATGCTGCCGCGCACAACGGTCACTGACCCCAAAAAGACGAGAGCCGCGGGTGCTTCAGGGGCTGACCCGCGGCTCTCGCGCGTGGCCAGGGGCGGGGTCGAACCGCCGACCTTCCGATTTTCAGCCTGAGCATCGATAGTGCGGCACTAGCTGGCTGACCTGCGACGATGCTCGGCCCGATGGCGGCACATGGTGGTCCTGGGCGCCACCTGGGCACGATTCCCCGCGGACAGCCGCCGCCCACCGTTGATGCCCG
>JBBSNC010000193.1:0-5164 GCA_038232855.1 Actinomycetales bacterium | reverse complement strand
CATCGCGCTGGCTGGATCGCTGGCTTCGGGAAGTACCTATGTCTTGGCAGACAACTCGCTTGCGGCCTTTGCCGACCAAACCACCGGCAGCAGCTGGTGGAATGGTAACGACGCCATCGTGCTGCGGGGAAGCAATGACGTGTCGATTCCTTCGGGCGAGTAGTTTCGACCCTGGCAAGGCCTGGTCATCGGGGAGCGTAAGCACGAAAGACCACACGTTGCGCCGGGCCGAGAGCGTCTGCGTCGGGGACACCGATCCGTTCGATGCCTTCGACCCATCAGTGCAATGGGAGCAGTTCGATCAGGACACCTTCGATTGGCTTGGCAGCCACAGCAACGATTGTGCAACCTGCCCCGGCGAACCCGAGGTGTGGCTGAACGAGTTCTCCGCCAGCACCACTGGGACTGATGTGGAGTATCTCGAGATCTTCGGCGACCCGCTGACGGACTATTCCGACCTCGCGATTCTGGCGGTCGAGGGTGATACCGAGGCCCCTCAAGAGGGTGAAGTGACCTACAGCGCCACCGTAGGCACGACCGATGCGCAGGGTTTGTGGTTGCAGGATGTGGTTGCCAACACCTTGGGTAACGGGACGCAGTCATATCTGCTGGTCTCGGGGTGGAGCGACGAGAGCGTCATCGATGACGACGGCGATGGTGAGATCGACTCAGATCTCGTCCTGGTGGTGATCGACGCGGTGGCGGTCAACGACGGTGGCTCACAGGACCTCACTTATGGCGGCACGGTCCTGACGCCGGGTTATGACGGCAATGCCTTCAGCGTAGGAGGCGCCTCGCGCATCCCTGACGGCACGGACAGCGACGCTGTCTCCGATTGGGTGCGCAACGACTTCGACTTGGCCGGTATCGACGGATCCCAGGGGAGTCTGACCCAGGGTGAGGCGCTGAATACGCCGGGGGAGTCCAACAGCTTAGGGGATCCGGTTGACCCTGACATCGGGGTGTGCGGAGATCCTGCAACCGCCATCGGCGACGTCCAGGGTCCGGGCGCCACCTCACCCATGGATGGCGAGCGAATCACGATCGAGGCCGTCGTCGTGGGTGACTTTCAGGCCGGCGGCTTCAACGGGTTCTACGTCCAGGTCTCCGGTGATGGGGATGTCGCGACCTCCGACGGGATATTTGGCTTTGCTCCCGCTGCCGATAACATCGCAGTCGGCGACCGTCTGCGAATCGCTGGGTTGGTCGGTGAGAACTTTGGGATGACGCAACTCTCGGACATCTCCCTTTCCTCGTGCGCCGACGGCGCCCCGCTGCCGACGGCGACCGAACTGAGCCTGCCGCTGACGGCCACCGATTATGAATCCGTTGAGGGCATGTACGTCACCTTGCCGCAGTCCTTGGCGATCTTGGAGTTCTTCAGCTTCGGCCGGTTCGGCGAGGTCGCGCTCGGCGTGGACCGCCAATTCCAGCCGACGGCAGTCTTCGAGCCTGGCTCGACGCAGGCAGAGGAGCTGCTGGCGGCGAATCTGAGCGAGCGCATCACGCTGGATGACGGCCGCAGTGAGTCAAACCCAGACCCGGCCAGGCACCCGAACGGCGACGATTTCGACCTGGACAACACCTTCCGTGGCGGCGACCTGGTCACCGATGCGACCGGCGTACTGGACTACCGCTTCGGCCAGTGGCGCGTGCAACCGACCTAAGCCGCCACATACGAGGAGGTCAATGCTCGGCCCGCCGGGCCCGAGGTGGGGGGCAGCACCACGGTGGCCAGTTTCAACGTGTTGAACTACTTCACCACCCTCGGCAGCCGTGGCGCTGATGACGCCGAAGAGTTCGACCGGCAGGAGGCCAAGATTGTGGCGGCGCTGACCGCACTCGACGCCGACGTGGTCGGCCTGATCGAGATCGAAAACAACGGCACGGCCCTCGACGCGCTGGTGGCTGCGTTGAATGACGAAGCGAGGACAGGCACCTACGCAGCAGTAGAAACCGGCCCGATCGGCACCGACGAGATCACGACGGCGTTCATCTACCAGCCGGCGCAGGTCATTCCCGCTGGGGACTTCGCCACGCTGACATCAGCCGATGATCCTCGGTTCCTCGATAGCAAGAACCGTCCCGCGCTGGCCCAGACATTCACTGACAAAGCCAATGCGGAATCGATCACGGTCGTCGTGAACCACTTGAAATCCAAGGGGTCATCCTGCGCAGATGTCGGCGATCCCACCGACCCGGACGGCCAGGGCAACTGTAACGGCGTGCGTACCGCCGCTGCCTCAGCGTTGGCGCAATGGGCTGCCGATGACCCGACCGGCACCGGTGAAGACGATGTCCTGGTGATCGGAGACCTCAACTCCTACGACAAGGAGGACCCGATCAAGGCGCTTGCTGCGGGCGGGTTCGAGGATCTGCTGCTGACCTACGCCGGCGAGTTCGCCTACTCCTACGTCTTCGACGGTCAGCTTGGCTATCTCGACTAAGCGCTCGCCAACGCCGGGGCGCAGGCACAGGTCAGCGAGGTACAGACCTGGCACATCAACGCCGACGAAGCCAGTCTTCTGGACTACGACACCGAGTTCAAGAAAGATGCTCAAGACGCCATCTACGCCCCGGATCCGTTCCGCAACAGCGACCACGACCCAGTGCTCATCGGTCTCGACCTGGAGCCCGGCCTGAACCTCGACCGAGTCTTCGGGCCCAATCGCTACTCCACTGCCGTCAACGTCGCGCGCGAGATGGGGCCAAGCGACGTGGTGTACGTCGCCAGCGGCGAAGTCTTCCCCGATGCGCTAGCGGCCACACCATTGGCTATCCGCACCGACGGGCCACTGGTGTTGACCAAGGCCAACACGGTGCCTGATGTGACGATTTCCGTCCTCGATGAACTCTCCCCGACGACAGTGTTCGTCTTAGGTGGATCTGCACGAATCAGTGATGAGGTGGTGGCTCAGATCGGCGCAGAAACGGGTGCGACTGTCACTCGGATCAAGGGCGCCAACCGCTACGGCACCGCAGCCGAGGTGGCCACCCGGTGGGCGCCCGCAGAACCGGACACGGTCTATGTCGCCTCGGGCGAGATGTTCGCCGATGCGCTCTCCGTCGGGCCGCTTGCCGGCATTGAGGACGACCCAGTGTTGCTGACCGCCGAGGATCGGCTGCCACCGGAGACGGCAGCCGCGCTGCGGCGGTTGGCGCCGGAGCGCATTGTCGTGTTGGGCGGACCGGCGCGGATCCAAGACAGCGTCGTCAGCGATCTACAGCCGTATGCCGGATCCGTCGAGCGTCTCTTCGGCGAGAATCGTTATGAAACAGCCGCTCTCATCGCCGCCGAGATTGCACCCGGCCCACTGGCCTATCTGGCTTCAGGCCAAGCTTTCCCGGACGCACTGAGCGGGGGAGTGCTCGCCGGATCGACGGACTCCCCGGTGCTGCTTACCCAGCCTGATGGCCTCGATTCGTTCGCAGCTCAGAGCCTGCAAACTCGTGATCCTGCCACCGTGCGACTGCTCGGTGGCCCAGCCGCCCTCGCGGAGAGCGTACGGGATGCGGTGCGTGCGTTGCTGGGCGGCTGATGAGGCTCCCAGTGGCAAAGCGATTAGCCTAGGGCCGTGCCAAAATTCTTCGAAAAGATCCTGCGCGCTGGTGAAGGGCGCACCCTTCGGCGGCTGGAAGCTATCGCCCGCCAGGTCAACGCGCTGGAGTCAGATTTCACCGAGTTGAGTGACGATGAGTTGCGCGGCGAAACTGCCAAGTTCCGCGAGCGTTTGGCCCAGGGCGAAAGTGTCGATGACCTCTTGCCTGAAGCCTTCGCGACCGTACGCGAGGCATCCAGGCGCACCTTGAACAAGCGGCACTTCGACGTGCAGATCATGGGGGGAGCGGCCTTGCACCAAGGCAATGTCGCCGAGATGCGCACCGGTGAGGGCAAGACGCTCGTGGCGACCTTGCCCTCATACCTGAATGCGCTGTCCGGCGAAGGGGTGCACGTCGTGACGGTCAATGACTATCTCGCCGAGTATCAGGCCGAGCTGATGGGGCGAGTGCATCGAGCCTTGGGCTTGGAGACCGGCTGCATCTTGTCTTCGATGTCACCCGCGCAACGCCGCGCCGAATACGCCAAGGACATCACCTACGGCACCAACAACGAGTTCGGCTTCGACTATCTGCGCGACAACATGGGTTGGTCTTCGGGGGATCTGGTGCAGCGCGGCCATCACTTCGCGGTGGTGGATGAGGTCGACTCGATCCTGATCGATGAGGCTCGCACCCCCCTGATCATCAGTGGGCCAGCAGACCAGCCCACGAAGTGGTACAAGGAATTTGCGGTGCTCGTGCAGCGGCTCTCCCGGGGTGAGGACGGCGAAGGCGACTACGAGGTCGATGAGAAGAAGCGCACGGTGGGCGTCTTGGAGTCCGGCATCGAAAAGGTTGAAGACTACCTCGGCATCGACAACCTCTACGAGAGTGCGAACACCCCGCTGATCGGATATCTCAACAACGCGATCAAGGCCAAGGAGTTGTACACCCCCGACAAGGACTACGTGAATGTTGAGGGTCAGATCTTGATCGTGGACGAGCACACGGGTCGGATGCTCGCCGGGCGTCGTTACAACGAAGGCATGCATCAAGCGATCGAGGCCAAAGAAGACGTCGAGATCAAGAACGAGAACCAGACGCTGGCCACGGTCACGCTGCAGAACTACTTCAGAATGTACGAGCGTCTGTCGGGGATGACCGGCACGGCGCAGACCGAAGCCGCTGAGCTGCACCAGATCTACAAGGTGGGCGTGATCTCGATCCCCACCAACCGGGAGATGATCCGGGCCGATCATGCCGACTTGGTGTATCGCACCGAAGAGGCAAAATTTCAAGCCGTGGTGGAGGATATCGCGCAGCGAAGCGACGTGGGGCAGCCAGTCTTGGTGGGCACTACGAGCGTGGCCAAATCCGAGCTGCTCTCTGAGCACTTGCGTCGCCGGGGCGTCCCGCACGAGGTGTTGAACGCCAAGAACCATGCGCGCGAGGCCACCATCGTTGCCGAGGCCGGGCAGCGCAGCGCAGTGACGGTCGCTACGAACATGGCTGGCCGCGGGACGGACATCATGCTTGGTGGTAACCCAGAGTTCATGGCTGTGGTTGACCTTCGGCAGCGCGGACTCGACCCCCAGGAGACGCCTGAGGAATACGAGGAGGCTTG
>JBBSNC010000192.1:0-5207 GCA_038232855.1 Actinomycetales bacterium | reverse complement strand
CCCTGGTCATGCTCTCTTGCGGCCCAATCAGACTCCATCTACCCCACGACCCCAGACCGGCCTGACCCACATCTATGCCGGGAGACCCAGATTTTCGCGGGACACGCCCGCTCCTCAAGCACATCATCGGGCATGGAAGCCCACTTCTCGACCTCACGATGGATGCCCTTGTTGGCCTCTTCAAGCTTGCGCCAGGTGCGGCACGGGTGGGGATCGCCGCACCAACAGACTCCCTCGTCGGTTTCGTCGTGGTCGAGCATCACCTCGGCCAGAGCGCGAGTCCACTTCATCCGACTGCGAAACGCGGCCAGTTTTTCGGAGTTGGCTTTCTCTGCGAAATCCCGGTATCGGTCGCGGTCTGCGCGGAACTGTTCCGCGTGATCACAGGCTCGCCGGATGGCTCGGGCTGAGTGTTCTTCTTTCTGGCTCGTATGGTCGACACGCGAAGGACACGCTGACTCAGTTTGGTTCTCGACAGCAGTCAGGACCCAGTCCCGACCACAACAGTTGCAGTGCTTGTCCCACTTCTGCGGCACCTTGACTGGAGGGACGTTGACGACTGTGATTCGCTTTGCTTCCGAGAGGCGCTGGGCCTCGCGAACTAGCCGCTCTCTGCCCTTGCGCTGGTACTCGAAGTACTTTGTCAGTTGCTCCGTTTGCTTACCGTTCAACTGGGCACTCATGCGGGTGATGTTCATTTGCAGGTCCTTGAGCACCTTGAATATTTCCATCTGACCGACGCCATAGCGCTTGGCGAACGTCAGGGGCGTCTCCCGTGTCCTGGCTTCATTAGTTCATATGTGACTGACACACGCGCCACTCATGCCGCAATGAGATTCGAGTACGGGCGTTCGGTAACGTCAAGGGGGTCGCTTTGATGATTAGCCCTTCGAACGAGCGACACAGCGCAGCTAACACTCCACGGCAGGCACGGCGCCAAGAAGGCCGACCCCCCCCTAGTGACTATTGGGTCCGGCAGCGTCGTCATCTGGGCGACAGCGGTCGTGACTACGGGCGTGAGTAGACCGCGCTGCCTGCACCACCGCTAGACCCCCAACCATCCTTTTCCCCCTCCCGCCGCGTGTAGAACCGGTTCCGTATCTGCGTGGCCTGTCAGGGGTGGCGTGGGCCATGCGGAGTACCGGAGCGCAGCGGAGGCTCTTGACAGGGTGCGCGCGGGGCCGATGCTGATAGTTCGCGGGAGGGGGGATGACCATCTGCGGTCCGGCAGCCGGCCGGGTGGGTCCGTCAGTACGAGCAAGATGTAGCAAAAGGTGCACCTTTTGCTGTCGCCCGGCCGGTCGATGTCCCAGGCTGGGTCTGGTTCCCACGGTCGTGGGTCGCTGCGCGGGCCTTGTAGGAAGGCTCGTTGCACACACGTTCGACGAGGGCGCTTTCACGGTCGGGCTCCGGTTGTGCCACCACGCGACGGACGTGCAGCGCCCTTTCCTCCCCGCTCCGCCACCTCCTGAGCCGTCGCGCTGGAGTCGAGGTGGCTTTCGAACTCGAGCGGGTCTGTTATGAGCACGTAGAGCGAGCACGCAGGACGTCGATCGCATGCCGCCGCGCCGAGGCAACAACCCAGCAGAGGCAAACAACCTAGCTGGGGAAGCGCGCTGGGTCTCGAAGCGTGTCGATCTTCTCGATCACCGTGAGCCAGGTCTGCTGGGAGTCATCGTAGGCACCGTTTGCGTTGCGAGTTGCCTGAGTGGCGGTGGCGAGAATCGTGTCTGCCCTCGGCTACTCAGCGCGAGCTGGCCGAGACCCATGGCGGCGATTGAAGGCCCTTATCGTGGGGTCGCCATGTGATGCTGCGCTGGCTTATCTAGTTGTTGCGCGTTCCGAACCCGGCGACTGGTTCGATGTTCGGCCGCGGTGGATTCGCACGTGACGGGGGAGTCGACCGCTGTTGCAAGGCGGTAGCGGAGGTCTTGGGCGGGTAGCGCGCCGAGGGGTTCGTGGGCGATGGAGCGGCGCAACAGGGGTTCGACGTCGTGACCGTCTCGGTGCGTTTGGTCGATCAGGGACGCCAGGGCTGGCCAGTCGGACTCGGTGAGCAGCGGGGGGTGGAGGCGCTGGGCCAATGGTGCCCAACGGTCCGCCGGTGGTTGCTGCAGTGCACTAGTGAGCCGGTCGCGAAGTACCCGGGAGTGGGCGATTTGATTTTCGGCTGCGGAGCGCGGCTCTTGGGTCCAGGATCGGGCTGCGGGCACGAGCAGTGCGCGAAGGTCGTTGACGTCCGTGTCGGTGCGAGTAGCCAAAGATTGCACGGCAGTGTCCCATTCTTGGGGTGGGCGAGCGGCGACGACGTTGACGGCGTCTCGGGCTGCTTTGTTTGGGGGCAGGTTGTCGATTCGTTCGCCGATGAGGACGTCCGCCAGAGGACGGGCTGTGACCAAGGTTTGCGCTAGTTCTCCTGCACCGCGTTCGTGCAGGATTTGTGCGGGGTCTGACCCGGGTGGCAGCCGCACGGCGAGCGGGTCGACGTGGTGTTGTTGCAGAGTCCAATACGCCTTCTGGGCCGCGACCTGGCCTGCGACGTCGGCGTCCGTGGCCACCACGGGTCGGGCTAGCGGGAAGAGGCTGAGTAGGTGCTCGGCCTGGTCGTTGGTGAATGAAGTGCCCAAGGGCGCGACACCGACGTAGGACCCGCCGGTGGCAAGGGTGACGGCCATGGCGTCCATGGGGCCTTCGACCAGAACCGGCACTGTGAGCCGGTCGGGCGTGGTCATCGGCATGTAGAGCTGGGCCCCCTTGGAGAACAAGAGCGTGTCACCGGTGTTGAGGTACTTCGGGCCGGCCTGTGGCCGGTCGGCCAGGTCTGGGTGGCGGCGTCCGATGAAGCCGAGGATCTCACCCTCACGGGCGATAGGGAACACGGCACGGTCCCGGAATCGGTCGATCAACCGGCCCGTGCGGGCCACCGTGGCCACCCCGGATTGCACGGCTTCTTCGTCGGTGAAGCCGAGCCTGTGCAGGTGGTCGGTCAGGTTTGTCCACCCGGCCGGTGCGTGACCGGCGCCGAAGCGGACATCGCCGGCCACATCTGTCCCGAACCGGTCGTGGAGGTACCCGCGGACCCACGACCCATCTTGAGCCAGGTGTGCTTGGTAGAACTCTGCGGCGACGGAATTCACGGCCAGCAGACGCTCCCGGCTGACGGTGGCTTCTTGCCAGGCGACGTCTTGGTCGAAGATGCGTCCGAGTTGGGCGTCGGTGGGCTCCAACGGGTACGCGGCCGCGCGGGCCATGGCTGCAATGTGCAGTTCCTGCCCGACGTCGATGTCGTCGCTGTGGTTGTGGTTGTGGTTGTGCTCGACTGTGGTGCTCACAGCGCTCTCCTGCCCGTGTGGGTCAGCGTGGGATTGCTCGGGGGTGTCGGGGTTGCTGTTGGTGAGCCAGGCGTGCCAGTCATCGACAGGGATGCCGACGTCGCCGGCTGGTGGTGTCCACCATGTTTCGTCTTCGGCTGGCGGTGGCGTTTCGTCGGGTGTTTCTTCGTCTGGGGTGGGCGGGGGGTCGAGGAGGATGCTGATCCGCCAGATGAGCGACTGACACTCATCGACCTGCTCTTGGGTGTGGTCGGTCGCGTCCAGGAGGTCCGGTAGCTGCCACCCGCGCTGTAGGGCCTGATCGATGGTGGCTACTAGCGCCGGCCATAGGGCGTGGTGTTGCAGGGAAGCTGCCCGGTCCTGGCCAACAAGGTCCGCTAGTTGCTCGGCCCAGGGGGTGGACACCGGCCCGGCGTGAGCGTCGGCAATGACTGCGGGGGACAGGTGTTCGGTGATCCGCCACCACAGCGCTCCGGCGGCGTGGTCATCGGGTAGTGGACCCTGGGCGGTCGCAGCCGCAAGAAGGGAGTGGGCATCGAGCCCAGCCCCAGCAACAGCGCAGAGGCGTCTGGACAACAGTGGGGTGAAGGGGTCTTGGCGGGTGGCTGGGGCCAGTTGACGCAACACGCCGGCCCATTCGCGCACGGCGGGGTCGTGGCTACCCAACTTGTCGTCGAGGTGGGCCTGCCACTGGGCTGGTGCCTTCTGCAGTTGCGGGGGGCCAGTGGGGCGGCGGTCACTGGCCGCGACTTCGGTGGCGGCCCGCCAGATCGCCAGTTCCCCGAGCAGAACCTTGTCTGTGGCCGCGCGGGTTCCAGCAGCCCAGTCAGGCACGCCCTGACCCTCGGCAGCAGTGGCGCCGACTTGGGTTGCGAGATCTCGAACCCGGGATTCACGGGCTTGCAGGTAGGGACCCCATTGGGGGTCCTCGGTCAGGCTTGTTGGGGTGGCGGGGGTCCACGGCAGGGGTCCGCGGCGGGCGTTGCGGAGCCCGGTGTCGTCCAACCGCCAGTCCAGCACTGCGGCCCGGTCTGCGGCCGTGTCCGTTTCCCGCAACCCGGCAGCGGCCTGTAGGGCGGCGATCGGCTCGGTGCCGTTTGATCCGAGCAGGATCAGGTGGGCGCGTAACGTCGGCCAGGCCGGTTCCTGCGTGATTCCGGGCACTGCGGCCTCCGCGCGGTGTTCCAACCGGTTGACCGCGCCCGTTCCCAGGGTGTGTTCGGCGCCGTGGTAGAGCGCGTCGAGGTAGCGGCTGGTGGCCGGGCCGAGTTGTAGGGCCGGGTCGTCGAGTTCGCGCAGGCTGGTGCTGGCCGAGATGGGGGTGTCGTCGCGGCCCAGGATCCGCTCCAGCACGTCGGTGGCGGTGCGGGGACGCACGACGTCGGGGTGGATCACGGCGTGCGGGTCACCGTCGCCGGCGACGTCGAGGTAGACGTGGTTGGCCAACCGCCCGCGGGTCATCATGGTGTACAACTGCTGCCGGCCTTCGCCGCCACTGGCAAGACCGTGCATGGTGTCCACGGACACGCCTTGCGCTGCGTGCACGGTCACGGCATACCCGAGTTCCACGGCGCCGGTGACGTAGTCAGTGGGCAAGGTCACGACCCGCCCCGTCTGGGTGTGTTGGGCCCGCAGGCCCCCCGTGTCGTGGACGTCGAGCACGGTCCACCGGTCACCGTTCTTGACCCAGTCAGTCGCGGATTGGCGCAGCCGCCGGTCGTTGCGCCGGGTCAACACCAGGTCCCCGGCCGTGGCCGCGTTGCCGTCGGCCCAGTGCCCGGTTGGCTGATCGGTGATTTTCGCGCCGGCCAAACGGTGTTTGCGGGCGGGGCGGGTGAGTTCTGCGACGAGGTGCCTGGTGGGCGCGAGCCTGTT
>JBBSNC010000191.1:0-5242 GCA_038232855.1 Actinomycetales bacterium | reverse complement strand
TCGGCTTGGTCGCCTACGCCTTTACCAACGATCTGCGCCGCGCGCTACGTGTGGCCGAGCGGATCGAAGCCGGGATGGTGGGTCTCAATCAGGGTGTCGTGTCAAACCCCTATGCCCCCTTCGGAGGCGTCAAGGAGTCCGGCCTGGGCCGCGAGGGCGGCGGCATCGGCATTGAGGAGTATCAGGAAACGAAGTACATCGGCATCGCCTTGTGACAGAGTTATCCCCATGAGCCAACAGCCCGGGTGGTATGACGACCCGCAAGAATCTGATCTTCTGCGCTACTGGGATGGGGTGCAATGGACTTCGCACACCAGCCCGCGGCAGCGCAATCTGGGTCAGACCAGCCAGGCACGGGAGCAAAGTCAAGGCTTCGGTAATCAGACGTCCGGCGGCTCTGCTGAGCAGAGTTACGGAGCTACGGGATACGGCAATCAGCAGCCGATGGGCGCTAGGGGATATCAGCCCATGCCCGGCGCGAATTTCGAGCAGGCCAACGCCGGTGAGACCACTCCCGACGGGCAGCCCATCTCCGGGTGGTGGCGCCGGTTCTTTGCCCGCCTCGTCGACGGCATCATCCTGGGCGTTCTGTCACTGGTGCTGATCCCGATCGCTGCTCCGGATCTGATGGACACGTTCGACGACTTCTTCACGTTGCTGTCAGACTCGACCATCGACGAGACGCGAGTAAACGCCGTGGTCGAGACACTCGCCGTTCAGATCGGCAGACTCTCCCTTGTCAGCGCAGTGCTCAGCATCATCTACGAAGCAGTGTTCCTCAAGGTGTCTTCAGCGACCCCGGGCAAGATGCTGCTGGGCCTGCGGGTGCGGTTGCGCGATCAGCCAGGACCACTGGGATGGAGTACCAGTGCGATCCGTGCCCTCATCTGGCACGGTCCCTCCCTGTTGGGCATTATCCCGCTGCTGGGGAACATCGCTGGGCTCATCCCCATCGTCAACGGTCTGTGGCCACTGTGGGATGCCAAGAATCAATCGTTGAACGACAAGGGCGCGAAGACAAACGTCGTCCGCAAGGCTTAAGTCGCGGCGCCGCTGACAATCCGTCCAGTGACCTCGGCCAGCGTGATCACGGTGTCGCCCGCACCGGGCGCGGTAGCACAGATGGTCACGACGTCCTGATCTTGCAAAAAACTCCGAGTGCTGCCATCGGCGAGGGTGAGCGGTTGAGTGCCGTTCCAGGTGACCTCGAGCAGCGATCCGCAGGTATGCCGATCCGCCCCCGAAATGGTTCCGGAGGCAAAGACATCGCCGTTGCTCAGGGCTGCGCCGTTGACGCACAAGTGGGCCAGCATCTGTGCCGCTGACCAATACATCGCTCCGTACGGCGGGATAGAAATAACCTCGCCGTTAAGTTCGACGCTCATCGTGATGTCCAGCCCGAACGAAACCTCGGCTGACCCGCGCAGATAGGCCAGGGGCTCCGGGTCTTGGGCTGGCAGGGGAATCCGCGCCTCACGAAGTGCTTCCATTGGGGTGATCCACGCCGCCATCGTGCTGGCGAAGGACTTGCCCAAGAACGGCCCGAGCGGCACATACTCCCAGTCCTGGATGTCGCGCGCCGACCAATCATTGAAGAGGGCGATCCCGAAGAGGTAGTCACCGGCAGCCTCGATGTCCACCGGGTGGCCGGGTGCCGTCTCGCCGCCGACAATGAACGCCAACTCGGCTTCAATGTCGAGTTTCACGCTTGGCCCGAAGACCGGCACGGCATCGCCAGGGCCTTTGCGTTGCCCTCGGGGCCGGACGATGTCGCTCCCGGAGACCACGATGGTTGAGCTGCGTCCGTGATAGCCGATCGGCAGATACTTCCAGTTGGGAGTCAACGCCTCGGTATGCGGACGCAGGATCGCTCCGACATTGCTGGCGTGGTGCTCACTGGCGTAGAAGTCGACGTAGTCCGCGACCGTGATCGGCAGGTGCAGGGTGACCTCATCGAGCGGATGAAGCAGAGCTTCCCACTGCGATGTGCGCGAGGCCCCACCCAGGTTCTCCTGCAGCCATCCGCGGGCCGATGCCCAGATCGCCGGGCCGCGCCCCAGGAAGTCGTTGAGCGTGGGCTGATTAAAGTCACTGGCCCACTGCACGCCGTGTGCTCGCGCCGCTGCACCCGCATCGAGGACGCGGTCACCGATGCGCACTCCGATGCGGTAGTGCCCTGGGCTGTCCGCCGTGCTGAAGACACCGTAGGGCAAGTGCTCTGGTCCGTATGTCGTCATCGGTGCTCCTGCTCGATCCTCGACGGGATCACGCCAAGTCGCTGCAAGTCGGTGAGCGGATCCAGCACCGAGCAACAACCGAAGGACGTGAAGGATGACCGCATCACAGTGATGTCGTTCTCCGTAAGGGTGCTGACCGCAGTGGCGAGGGTGTGTCCCCGGCGCGTCGCCAGGGCACGCCGTGCGTCATCAAGGCGGCCGCCGGCAGCGATCAGGTGGGTGGCGAGCATGACGTTGAGCACGCCGTGCTGGTCTTCGACACCGCCGGATGGGGGTGTCGCCGATCCATGTGTCGACGGTGCGGTGTGCGCAACGGCCCGGTGTAGGCCGCCGGTGAGCTTGAACGCGAGTCCGTGTAGGTGGCAGGCCGCGATGAAGTGCGCCATCTCGTGGTCACTGGGCACCGGGGTCGTGGCTGTTGATTGAGTCCGCAATTTAGCTCGCACGGGCGCACCTGCCAGCGTGGAGAGCGCGGTTGCTTGTTCAGGTGCAGTGTGTGGCACTTCGATGGCAAGCGGGATCCCCCAAGCCAACGCGTGCTCCCACCCGGGCTGGTACGCGATCTCGACTCCGGCGACGACGACGTGGTTGGGGAGTGCGGCTTCGGCGGTCTCCAGGGCGTGTGCGGCGTCGAGCACCGAGGTCCCTGGTCGCGCGATCAGGACGACATTGACGCGCGGGGGCGCGCCGTCGGCGCGGGCAATCTCTGCCAACTCCGCCACATCCGAGGTGGCGATGAGCAGGGGCCCGATGCTTGCGGCATACGGGCCACGTTGTGCTTGGGTGTATGCCGACCACGCTCGAGCAACCGTCGCTGACTCGGGCGGAAATACGGCCGCGTCATCAACCAGTCCGGTGCTGAGCGATGGAGCCGGTGTCGCCGTTGACATGCGTTTCACGCTACTGCACGGTGAGGAAATGGCCTTCTATCGCGCTGTCGGCGCCATCCCCGCCAAGCGGCACACGCAGCACCGCGACGACCACGGGAGTCTGTACTCGGAGGAACTGATGGGAGAGGAGGGTTTCTCCAGTGACTCCTCGTTGCTCTATCACCGTGGGATCCCATCAGCGATCGTCGAGTCCCGGGTGTGGGACATCGGCGATCAGTCCACGGTGCCAAACCATCCGCTGCAGCCGCGGCACCTGAAACTGCACGACCTCTTCACCGAAGCTGAGGGCGCCAACGCAGCCACCGGGGCGGACGTCGTGACCGGTCGCAGACTGGTGCTCGGCAACGCCGACGTGAGGTTGTCCTACGTCGTCGCCGACACCGTCAGCCCCTACTACCGCAATGGCCTGGGGGATGAATGCGTGTACATCGAGCGCGGCGGGGCGCAGGTGCAGACGGTGTTCGGCGCCTTCACCCTGACGCGCGGCGACTACCTGATCATCCCGCGTTCCACCACCCACCGATGGCTCCCGCACGTTTCGGGTGACGAAGGCTATGCAGAGCCGCTGCGGGCTTATTGCATCGAAGCGGCCAGCCACATCGGCCCACCGAAACGCTACTTGTCTCGCTTCGGCCAACTTCTGGAGCATGCGCCCTACTGTGAACGCGACCTGCGCGGGCCGCAGGGGCCGCTGCTGGCAGAAGATGTCGGAGCCGAAGCGAACGAGCCGACTGACGTATATCTCAAGCACCGAGGGTCCGGAGCATACTCCAGTGGCGGCCTGGTGGGCACGATCCATTGGTTGCCGTTCCACCCACTCGACGTGGTGGGATGGGACGGTTGCCTGTATCCCTACGCTTTCAACGTCAGTGACTTCGAGCCGATCACCGGTCGCGTGCACCAGCCGCCACCAGTGCATCAAGTCTTTGAAGGCACCAACTTCGTGGTCTGCAACTTCGTGCCACGCAAGGTCGACTATCACCCGCTGGCCATCCCGGTGCCCTACTACCACTCAAATATCGATTCCGACGAGATCATGTTCTATGTCGACGGTGACTACGAGGCCCGCAAGGGTTCCGGCATCGGCAGGGGATCGATCTCGGTGCATCCCGGCGGCCATGCGCACGGACCGCAGCCCGGTGCCAGTGAAGCCTCGATCGGCACTGAATACTTCGACGAACTCGCGGTCATGGTGGACACGTTCCGACCACTGGAGCTCGGCGAGGCGGGCCGAGCAGTCGACGACGGCGTCTATGCCCGTTCCTGGCACAAAGGTCTGGATTCTGGCAGCGGCGAGGTTTTCAGCACTTCATAGCGAGCCATGCATCAGGCGATCTCCACGCCTTCCTCACGCAATCTCGTGAGCGCCAGTTCGGTGGTCTCGGGAGCAACGCCCGCCGTGAGGTCGAGCAATACGGTGGTCTCGAAACCCTCCATGGCCGCGTCCAATGCCGTGGCGCGCACGCAATGGTCGGTGGCGATGCCGACGACATCGACCTCGCTCACGTCTTGGTCGCGCAGCCACGCCGCCAACTGGACGACCTCACCCTCCACGCTCGCGCTGCCTTCGAAGCCGCTGTATGCCGCCAGGTGCTCGCCCTTTCGGAAGACGGCCTGCACGTAGCGCAACGCAGGCTCCAACTCGGGACGGAAGTCCGCGCCTTCGGTTCCGACCTCACAATGCACCGGCCACGACTCCTCGAAGTCAGGCTCGTTGGACCAGTGACCGCCCGGGTCGATGTGCCAGTCGGCGGTCGCTGCGATCGCCGCATACTCCCCGCTGTGTGCCAACACATATTGGGTGATCTTGCCGGCCACCTCGATGCCACCAGGCACGGGCATCGATCCGCCCTCACAGAAGTCGTGCTGCACATCAACGATCACCAGGGCTCGAGTCATAGACCGATATTAGGACCAATCGTCGAGGTAGGTCGTGGGCAACGCCGGGTCGCCGTGCGAAAGACGCAGCGCACGCGTCGGCAATTCGGCGCGCGACGCGGAGTGTCGCGCCTGGGCGCTCTGCGCATCCGTGCGTGCCACGATGTCCCCCGCACGCACCAGTTCGATCAACAGCTCGCGATCATCACCGTCGTCGACCGGATCTACGTTGATGCC
>JBBSNC010000190.1:0-5259 GCA_038232855.1 Actinomycetales bacterium | reverse complement strand
TCAGGCAGGCCTACTAGAGGTCTGACCGGCTAAAGGATCTGCCCAGGCGAGGCGCAGGGTTCGGCAGCAACCGTCACGCATCTGCCTGTTCTCGACATGGCGGTCCGCGATATGGCCGGCAGACGTGAAGCGACCGGATGGGCGGTCCGACTGCGCCTAACTGGCGAAGTGACGCACCTCGCGACCGCGAATCGGCCGTTAGGCCGCGTCAGCACAATGCCCTGTCCTCGGCAGATCCAGGCGTGCCGGTGGTAGCCCAATCTGGGCGAAATGGGGCACGCGCAGAGCTGGCGGAGGTATGCACCTTTGTCAGCAGCTGGGTGCTCGGGTCACGACGCTGAGCGCACCTGTGGCTTGAGCGTTGCTCGGGACGTCTAGCCCGCAGTTGCATCATTGAGATCGCCTCAGGGTAAGTCTCCGCCCCGTGCTCTGCCGAGCTTCAAATCGGGTACGTCTGCACTGTGCGAAGTGGCACCAAGAGATCGTCAACGTCCCTAGGGTTCACTCGAATGATCCTTGGCCCAGACCGGTACGCTGTGAGATCGCCCGCCGCGATACGTCGACGCAACGTCCGCGTACTTAGGCCGGTCCGCTCGGCGGCCTGCGATAGTGACTCGAATTGCCGCCGAGCACTGAACTGTGTTGGCTGGGTTTGCTCCACATCTACTTAAGCCCCGGGCTTGCTATCGGAGTGTCAGAACAGCCAAGCGGATTCCTGAAACGGCACGATACTTGTCAGCGATCTGGTGGGGTCCCGACGCTGCTAGGCGCACGACATGATTGTTGGCTGGAACGGGGGACCGTGTCGCCGACTCACGTCGCCACGACAGCGGCAGGGGTTCCCAGGAGCGGGTAGAGGTGCGTGCGAACTGTCACAGTACTGACACGGCGGCACCTGACTTAGGGTCTGTGCAGGTCAGAGCTGTCGCGCGGAGATTCCCGCCACCTCCACTACTGGTCACATCACACTGTGCAGTCTCTTCCCCCTCGTCCCGCCTGGGCAACGATATGCGTCCGAGACACGTGCGATATCCCCCGACTTGCCTGCATAACCTTGCCCAGGCAGTGGTCACGCTGAGACGCGATGGCCCACCCTTGTCGCATCAACCTTCACCGACTGCGCAGCGGCACGATTCTCATTCCACGCCAACGCGGTGATACTCAGCACCACGATCGTCAAACCCAGCCAACGACTCGGCGTCAACGTGGCATCCAACATGGTCACCCCGACCACAGCAGCCGTCACTGGAAACATCAACTCGGCCAGGGTGGCCCGAGAGGCCGCAGTCCGCTGCAGGCCCAGGTAGTACAGAGCCAGCGCCAAGAGACCGGGAATCAGGGCCAAAGCCACCAGGGATGGTGCTTGAGCTAGCGGCATCGCCCACCCAGCGCCTAGCGCAGTCACAATGACCGCCGCGGCGGGCAACCCGAAGGTGAAGCGCAACACCAGGGTGTCGCGGGCTCCCAGGTCGCTGCCAACCAATCGACCGAGCACCGTGCCGCCAGCCCACAGGGTTGCAGCGCCGAGTGCCAGCGCAGCCGCCTGGGCGTCGGCAATGGCAATGGCGAGAGGATCGGCAAAACTCAGCATCCAGGCACCGACCATCGCGGGGATGGCGAAGAAGGCAAAGCGAGGCCGCAACCGTTCGCCGAGGAGCACCGCAGCAAGCGCGATGGCGACCAACGGCTGCAACTTCTGCAGAACCTGCGGGGTGATCGGATCGCCATACGCGAAGGCTGCGGTAAACAGCGTCGTGGCCAGGGCAGAGGAACCGGCACCGATGATGACCGACCCGGCGCGCACCCTGGGGGGTGCCTGCGACCACGCCCGCAGAGCGGGCAGCAGCCACGGGATCAGGATCGCCACGATGACCAGGTGCTCATACAACACGATGGTGGACGCATCGACGGCACCGACCAAGGGCTCACGAAGGAGCGCCGAGGTTCCCCACAGGCAGGCCGCCAACGCGACCAGCCAGGTGCGGTCACGGGTCATGAAGCGTCCGGATCGCCACCAGCGGCTGAGGCCTTCCCCTGCTCGGCGAGCTTTGCGCGCACATCGTCCATGTCCAACTCCTTCACCTGGGTCACCAGGGACTCTAGTGCTGGTCCCGGCAATGCCCCTGGTTGGGCGAAGACCAGAATGCCTTCGCGGAAGGCCATGATGGTCGGGATCGACGTGATGGCCGCCGAGGTGGCCAGCGCCTGCTGGGCTTCGGTGTCGATCTTGCCAAACGTCACATCGGTATGCCGAGTGGCGGCTTCTTCAAAGACTGGCCCGAACTGCTTGCAGGGCCCACACCATTCCGCCCACCAGTCGACGAGGACGATGTTGTGCTCTTCCAGGGTGGTCTCGAAGGTCTCTTCGGTCAGTTCAACGGTACTCATGCCTGATTGAACTCACCGGTAATCGCTGCGATTCCCGCCAGGCCGGTCGATGTAGGCCACAATGTGCCCATGAGTCCAGTCCCATCAGTGTCCAACTCGATCACTGTCCGGCTGGAGTTGCCAGCCCGCGTCACCGCTGTGAGCGAGATCACCGGAGCAGTCGAACGGGCTGGCGGCATGGTCACTGCGGTCGATATCGCCGAATCAGGCACGGAGCGACTGCAGGCCGACCTCACGATCGCCACCCGAGGCAGCGAGCATGCCGACGAGGTCGTGGCCGCGATGCGCGAGGTGGTCGGGGTCGAAATCGGGAAGGTCAGCGACCGCGTCTTCTTGGTCCACCTGGGTGGCAAGTTGAGCGTGGAGTCCAAACTTCCGATCCGAAACCGGGACGATCTCTCGCTGGTCTACACCCCGGGGGTTGCCAAGGTCTGTCAGGCGATTGCCGACAACCCCGAAGACGCCCGGCGGCTCACGATCAAGCGCAACACGGTCGCCGTGGTCACGGACGGAACTGCGGTGCTGGGCCTGGGCAACCTCGGGCCGTTGGCGGCCATGCCGGTGATGGAGGGCAAGGCCGCCTTGTTCAAAAAGTTCGGCAACATCGACGCCTTCCCGATCTGCTTGGACACCACCAATACCGAAGAGATCATCATGGTGGTGAAGGCGATCTCGCCGGGCTTTGCCGGGATCAACTTAGAAGACATCTCGGCACCGCGTTGCTTCGAGATCGAGCGCAGACTCCGCGACGAGTTGGACATTCCGGTATTCCACGACGATCAGCACGGCACGGCCATCGTGTGCCTGGCAGCGCTGAACAACTCCCTGCGCGTGGTCAAAAAGGAGATCGAAAACGTCAAGATCGTGATGTCTGGCGCTGGGGCGGCCGGTACAGCGATCATCCGTCTCCTGATCAAGGCCGGGGCCGGCAGTCTCGTGGTCTCCGACGTGCATGGCCTGGTGCATCCCGATCGAGAAGACATCCGCGACGGCAACGACGAAAACCTGCGGTGGATCGCCGGGCACACGAATGAAGACAAGCACACGGGCACGCTGCGAGAGGCGCTGGCGGGTGCCGACGTCTTCATCGGAGTCTCGGCCGGTGGCATCTTGACCGGTGACGACATCGCCACCATGGCCGAAGGCGCCATCGTCTTTGCGATGGCTAATCCGGTGCCTGAGGTCGATCCGGCCGAAGCGGGCAAATACGCCACGGTCGTGGCGACCGGGCGAAGCGACTTCGCCAACCAGATCAACAACGTCCTCGTCTTCCCCGGAGTCTTCCGTGGACTCATTGATGCGGCGACTGATGAAGTCACCGACGACATGCTGTTGGCTGCTGCGGTAGCCCTGTCGAACGTGGTGGGTGAGGACGAGCGCAACCCGACGTATATCATCCCCAGCGTCTTCAACCCCAAGGCGACCAAGGCTGTGGCTGACGCCGTCGAGGCTGCTGCCCGCCAGCGGGCCAAGGCGAACGCAGAGAACGCCTAAGCGTTGGCGCCTCGGCAGCGGCTGGGATACCTGGCGCTCACCGCGCTCATGGGATTTCAGATCTATGCGCTGTATGTCGCGGTGCCCAACGGTGAGGAGGCGTTTGCGTATGCGGACAAGGTCATGCACGCCCTGCTGTTTGGCGTGCCGGCCCTGGTCGCGACGCTGATGCGGCTGCGCTGGGTGCTTGTGGTCCTTATCGCACACGCCCTCATCAGTGAGCCCTTGCAGGCCTGGGTGACCTCCACTCGGCAGGTCGATGGCTGGGACACGGTGGCCGATCTGCTCGGCCTCGCGGTCGCGGTTCTAGCAGTGGCGGTTGCACGCGCGCGGCTCGCGGATGGCAGCGACCGCCACGACGTGGCAGGCGTGCGCTGATGGCGCGACGAGGGCGGTATGCCGGCCGGATCTTGGTCGCCACCCCGGCCGTTTCCGACTTTTTCAACGGAACGGTCGTGCTCATCCTCCAGCACGACGATGACGGAACACAGGGGGTGATCCTCAACAAACCCTTGGAGGCCGGCGTTGACGTCGTCCTGCCCCAGTGGCACTCCCACGTCATTCCGCCGCCCACGCTCTACAACGGCGGCCCAGTAGGCCGAGACAGCGCGATCGGACTGGTGCGAATCGTGCCGGACCTCGACCCGGCCTCGGCCGTCGGCATCACGGCCTTGGACAGCGATGTCGGGCTGGTCGATCTCGACGCGCCGACCGAAGTCATCATGCCGCAGGTCAGCGCCTTGCGGGTCTTCATCGGGTATGCCGGATGGACTGCTGGCCAGTTGGCTGATGAAGTACATGACCGAACCTGGCAGGTCGTGGATCACGTACCCGGGGACCCGTTTTGGCCGTCCACGGCCACGATGTGGCGCGATGTCCTGGCGAGGCAACGGAGCAAGGTCTCGTGGCTGTCGACATACACCGAGCACCCGGACCGCAATTGAGCAACCAGCCGCGGACCCATCAGCAGACGTAGGATCGTCGTCATGACGGCACCGATCCTCGCCATGAGCCAGCCGCTGGACTCCCCGGAAGCTCCCAGTAGTCCGGACACCCGGACCGCTCTGTTGGAGCGGGAGGACACGCGGGCCGATCCGCAGCTCAGTGAACCCGGCGACCATGAGCGCTTCGCGCACTACGTTCGCAAGGAAAAGATCATGGAAAGCGCGATGTCCGGTGAGCCGGTGACCGCGCTGTGCGGCAAGGTGTGGACCCCCGGCCGGGATCCCAAGAAGTTCCCGGTGTGCCCCACGTGCAAAGAAATCTACGAGGGCTTACGGGCGCCTCAAGACGGTGGCGAATGAGCCGTCGCCAGGCATAGCGACACGCGATAACACGGGGTTGCCCCCACAGGTCTCGGATGACGACCCGGGCATG
>JBBSNC010000189.1:0-5276 GCA_038232855.1 Actinomycetales bacterium | reverse complement strand
TCGGCGGCCGCGGCGCCTGAGGCCACTGTGGACGCAGGCGCCGAGCCAGGGGAGGTAGGCGTAAAGCCGGGCATTGTGTATGTCGTCGGGCTCGGCCCGGGGCCGGACAAGTGGCTGAGCCCCGAGGCCAGTGAGGTGCTGGCCAGCGTCGATCACGTCATCGGTTATGCCCCGTATGTCGCGCGGGTGCCTCAGCGAGCTGGCCTGACTCGACACCCCAGCGGCAACACCGTCGAGGTCGATCGCGGCAAGCAGGCGCTGGACGTGGCGCTGGCTGGGGAGTCGGTCGCTGTCGTTTCCGGCGGTGACGCGGGCGTCTTCGGGATGGCCGCCGCCGTCTTCGAGGCCATCGACGCAGCAGAGGGTGGCCATCACGAAGCGGGCAGCCGTAGCCACGAAGCGGGCAGCGGTGACCACGAAGCGGGCAGCCGTAGCCACGAAGCGGGCAGCGGTAACCACGAAGTCGACAGCCGCACTCTCGCGGGCTCGATGCCGCACGTGCAGATCGTGCCTGGCATCACCGCAGCGCACGCCGCCTCAGCCCTCGCCGGGGCTGCACTGGGCGGGGATCACATGCTGCTTTCGCTGTCGGATCGGCTCAAGCCCTGGGAGGTCATCGCGGCCAGATTGCGTGCTGCTGCAGATGCCGACCTCGCAGTCGCGATCTACAACCCCCGCTCAGCCAGTCGACCTGATCAGTTCGCCGCGGCCCGCGAACTGCTGCTCGGCATACTGCCCGATGAGCGCGTGGTCGTGGTGGCCCGGCACGTCGGACGTGAGGCCGAATCGCTCACGGTGACGACGTTGGGCGACCTGGACCCCGAAGGCATCGACATGGGCTGCCTGGTCATCATCGGTGCCTCCAGCACTCGGGTCAGCGCGGATGGTCGCGTGTGGACTCCGCGCTTCGTACAGCCCTAGCGGCTTGGCCCCCAACCCCTCAACGCCTGGGCAAGTTTGCGCTCGCCCAGGCCCGCGATATCCCCCGATCTGCGCGCATATCGTTGCCCAGGCAGGCAGGGGTATGCGGAGAGTGGCGGGGCGTCACAGCCCGCGCGAGCGTCGCGAGTTCAGGACGGCAGCCACATCGGCTGCCGTTCGCGGGGGAGCCGCCGGGTCGATGCTGCAGCCCATCTGGTGCATCAGCGCGACTGGCCACGGGGTGGCCATCGAGGCCCCCGACAGCGCCGCCGTGTCGCTGAGCACCTTGGCCATCGGTTCCTGGCGGACCTGCCCATTCGTCACCAGCGCCACCTCATCGGCCCAGCGCCACGCCAAGTCCACATCGTGCGTGGAGAGCACGACCGTCGTGCCGGCTGCTTCCAGCCGATCCAGCGCCGCCAGCAGCAGCGCATGACCATGAGCGTCCAGCCCGGCGGTCGGCTCATCGAGCAGCAACACCCGCGGCCGCATCGCCGTGGCCCCGGCAATGGCGACCCGCTTTCGCTGCCCATAAGACAGGTGGTGCACTGGCCGGTCAGCCAGCGCGGCGATCCCTAGCAGGTCCAGAGACTCATCGACCCGCGCGCGGACCTCTGATTCAGACAGACCCAGGTTCATCGGGCCGAAGGACACGTCGCGGCGCACATCGGCAGAAAACAGCTGATCGTCCGGGTCTTGCAACACCAACTGCACCTGTTGGCGGTGCGCGTTCAACCTCGCTCGGCTATGCCGCAGCGCCGCATCGTCGAACAGCACCTGCCCGGCGGACGGCTTGTGTGCACCAGACAAACATCGCAGCAAGGTGGTCTTGCCGGTGCCGTTGGGTCCGAGGACAGCGAGCCGCTGGCCTGCCGTGATCGCGACCTGGACGCAGTCGAGCACATTGGGTTGACCGGGATACCCCGCGTGCATCCCGTGGGCAGCCAGCACTGCGCCCGCTGCCGGCTCTTGTCGTTCTAGCCGGTGGCTCATCGTGCCACCACCGATACGGCAGTCAACGCGAGAAGCATCAGCACGGTCAGCACGATGAACCGTCGATCCACCGCAGCCTGGTCGCTCAGGGTGCGCAGCGAGCCGGCATACCCCCGGCCGATCAGGCCCTGCTCCAACCGCTGGGATCGCACCCACGCTCGGCGCAGAATCGCGGCACCGAGCAAACCGACCGAACGACGCGCCTCGACCGATCCGGCATACCCCAGGCGGGCGGTTTGGGCTTCGCGAATCACGGCGACTGAATCGAGCAACGAGAACAACATGCGATAGACCAGCGCAGCAATGTCGATCAGCACGTCCGGCACTCGTAGACGTCGCATGCCGTCGAGCAGGTCGACCATCGGAGTGGTGAGCGGGAGCAGCAGCATGGCAGCCATCGCGGCAACGGAGCGCACCCCCACCTGGATCGCCTGCTGGACACCGCCGGCCTCGAGGTGCACCCAGCCGATCGACCACAGGGGATCAACCGGGTTAGCGCCAATGCTCACGGCAATGGCTGGCAGCGACAGGGCCAGGAACATCACCGGAGCGAACATCGCCTTCGCGTAGGTCTTGCGCGGCACCCGGGCTATGGCGAGGGCGGCCACCATCGCGGTGACCAGCACCACGAGGCTGACCAGCGGATTCGGCGAAGCGACGGCGAGCGCCAACAGACCGAGGCATAGCAGGGACTTCTCGGCGACCGATCGGGTTCGCCAGGCCCCGGACCAGGCGGCGTCATCAAGCGCCAGTCGTGCCATCTGCCCGCTCACCGTCCTTGGGGTCGGCTGCAGGGTGACGACGTCGTTCGCGCAGTGTGCCCAGGAAGTATCCGAGCAGCCCGCCGCCGAGGCCGGCCTGGAGAGCGAACAAACCAGATTCGACCTCTATGGCGGGAGTCATGATGGGCTGCCACCACGGCTCATAGCCGGTGTCCTTGATAGCCGTCGTGGCAGCGCTGTCGGTTCCTCCGAACGACACGTCCTCGCCCTTGCTGACCTGGCCGCCGATCACCAGCGCCACCACGAAGATGACAACGATCGCGACCAGCAGGGCAATGGTCGTCTTGCGTGACCTAGGCATGTGCGTCAGCCTCGTCCACGTCCTCTGAGGGGGAGTCGGCGCTGGCGCGACCGCTGAAGCCCAAGCCCGCCAACTCAGGACCTGCCCAAGAGAGCAACGTTCTCAACAGCAAGACCCCGATCAAGCCCTCCACAATCGCCAGGGGAATTTGAGTCACGGCAAAGATCCCGGCAAAGCGCAGCCATGCTCCGATGAAGCCGCTCTGTGCGTCCGGGAAGGCCATCGCCAGTTGTGTGGTCGTCACCATGTAGGTCATCAGGTTTGCGATAGACACCCCGAAGAACGCCCGCACCGCGAAGGGCACCTTGGCCAGCACCACCCACGCGGCATACCCGGTCCAGGGTCCGACGATGCCCATGGCAAAGAGGTTTGCCCCCAGCGTCGTGATCCCGCCGTGAGCCAGCAACAGCGCTTGGAACAACAACACGATCAACGACAGCGCCGCCATCACGGGTGGTTTGAAGATGATGGCGCCGACTCCGGTGCCGGTCGGGTGGGAGGAGGACCCGGTGACCGATGGCAGTTTGATGGCCGAGAGCACGAAGGTGAAGGCCCCGGCCGCGCCCAGCAACAGGGTGGATTCGGGGTGGTCGCGCAGCGTACGGCGGACCTCGATGACGCCATGGATGACGAACGGGGTGGCGACCACGGTCCACGCTGCGGCGTGCAGCGGTGGCAGGAAGCCTTCGGCGATGTGCACTCAGGCACCTCTCTCGGATGACGCGTCCGATCAGCAGTGACCGCCCTGGTTGAGTCAACTGACTTCGCGGGCTGACCCGCTGACAGTGGCGCGACCGTCCCGGACTTACACCGGGTTCCTCAGACGAGGACGGATGACTCGCGCAGCATACGCGCCGACTCTCGCGACACGCCAGGATCGCGCTTGGTTCAGGTGCGTGGGCGACGGGAATACAAGTGTGAATCCACGAAACCGCTGGCGGTCAGCGCGGGGCCGACGATGATGACGGCCGCTTGCCGCAGGCCGTGCGCTTCGACCTGGTCGGCAATGTCGGCCAGGGTGCCGCGCAGCACGAGTTCGTCGGGTTGGCTCACCAGGTAGCCGACGGCCACGGGGCAATCCGCCCCATAGTGGCGCGAAAGTTCGTCGGCCAAGGCGCTGGTATGCCGAATCGCCAGATGCAGGACGAGCGTGGCCCCGGTCGCGGCAAAGGAGGCCAGGTCTTCGCCCGGTGGCATCTTGGTGGCGTCACGTTGAGCCCGGGTGAGCACGACGGACTGGGCGACCTCGGGCACCGTGAGCTCTCGGCGCAACACAGCTGCGGTCGCTGCGTACGCCGGGATCCCCGGGGTCACGTCCCACGGGATCTTCGCCGCATCGAGCCGCCTGGCCTGCTCGGCCACCGCTGAGAACACTGACGGGTCACCGGAGCAGAGGCGAGCGACATCGCGACCCTGACGGCTGGCGTTGACGAGGCGTTCAGTGATCTGGTCGAGGTCAAGATTCTGGGTGTCGACCAGATCGGCGCCGTCGGGGCAGTGAGCGAGCACTGCGGCGTCAAGGTACGTGCCGGCATACAGACAGGTCTGCGAGATGCCGAGCAGGGCGACAGCGCGCAAGGTCAGCAGGTCGGCCGCGCCGGGGCCGGCCCCGATGAAATGGACGGTGCCCAGCCGTTCATCCGTGGTCGCTGGTTGACTCATGGCTTGCTCACGCTCCATTGGACGATGGCGCGGGCTGGCCGCCAACTGAGGAATCGGCCGAGAGGTTCGGCGTGTTCGATGCTGAGACGGGTCAACGCACCGCCATGCCGACCCGCGGCAGCCGCGACCATGGCCGCTTCGGACTCCAACGTGACGGCGTGGGCCACCAACCGGCCGCCGGGCACGAGGGCGGCCAAGGCCAACTCGATGACCTCGGCATCCAGGCCCCCGCCGATGAAGATGGCCGCGGGCTTCGGGAGATGGGCGCTCTGCCTCAACACCGACGCCACCTTGTCGCGCACGACGCTGACCTCACTAGGCACCCCGAGCCGGGCCGCGTTGGCGGCGATGCCAGCGGCACGTCCCTCGTGCCGCTCGACCGCGATGGCTGTGGCGCCCCGAGCAGCCAAACACCACTCGATCGCCACCGCCCCTGACCCCGCTCCTAGATCCCACAGCACCCCGCCCGGGTGGGGCCGCAAACGGGCCAACGCGCTGGCGCGGATGTCGGACTTGCTGATCTGCCCATCGTGGTCGAAGGCGTCCTCCGGCCTGCCAGGCACGGGTCCCACCCCCTGACGACTGATCGCCGCTGCCGTGACCTCAATGCAGATCAG
>JBBSNC010000188.1:0-5280 GCA_038232855.1 Actinomycetales bacterium | reverse complement strand
GGTTGCCCTGTCGAACTGGCACGATCGGCATCCTTACTGTCCCCGGTGCGGCAGCGCGACTGAGCCCACAGAGGGCGGCTGGGTGCGGGTATGCAGCCAGGACGGTTCGCAGCATCATCCGCGCACCGACACAGCGGTGATCGTGGCGGTCACCGACGACGAAGAGCGCATCCTGTTGGCCCGCGGACCGCATTGGCCGCAAGGTCGGTTGTCGGTGCTGGCCGGCTTTGTGGAGGCGGGGGAGTCGTTGGAAGCGGCAGTGGCCCGCGAGGTCAGCGAAGAGGTGGGAGTGGCGGTGCGCAATGTGGTTTATCGGGGCAATCAGCCCTGGCCCTTCCCGGCGTCACTCATGATCGGTTTCACTGCTCGTGCTTTTGAGACCGACCTGCGCTTGGATCCGGGCGAGATCGCCGAAGCTAGTTGGTTTGCTCGCGGTGAGTTGGCGTATGCGGTCCGCTCCGGCGCGGTGGCTTTGCCGCCTCGGGTTTCGATCGCCCGGCGACTGATCGAACACTGGTTTGGTAAGGAGATCGAGCAGCCGCATGAACTGCAGGGCCCATTCCGCGGGCATGACCCTTCGTGACCGCTGATTCGGGCGACGCCAGCGCTGACGCCGCAGGCACCCCACAGAGCCCGGATGACATCCTGGCCGCACTTGACCCCGAGCAGCGACGTGTCGCCGCATCGCCGCTCGGGCCGATGGTGGTGCTGGCCGGGGCGGGCACGGGCAAGACTCGGGCGATCACGCACCGCATCGCCTACGGGGTCACCTCCGGGGTGTTGACCCCGCAGCGGGTGTTGGCTCTGACCTTCACCGCCAGGGCAGCAGGCGAAATGCGCACGCGGCTACGCGGCCTAGGGGTGGCTTCGGTCCAAGCGCGCACCTTTCACGCGGCCGCGCTGCGGCAGCTCCACTTCTTCGGGCCGCAGGCGATCGGCGGTCCGGCGCCCACGATCGCCGCCCAGAAGGCCCAGGCGGTCGCCGAAGCTGCCGGGCGGCTGCGGTTGCGTCTGGATCGCACCGAACTGCGCGACATCGCGGCCGAGATCGAGTGGGCCAAGGTCGCCATGCTCGCCCCGGAGGAATATCCCGCAGTGGCAGCCGAGCAGGGCCGCACCCCCGCAGGCCTGGATGGCACCGCGATGTCCCGCCTGATGCAGACCTACGCCGAGGTCATGGATGAGCGCAACGTCATCGACTTTGAGGACGTGCTCTTGCTGATGGTGGCAATCCTGGCCGAGCACCCACAGATCGCTGCCGCGGTCCAGCAGCAATACCGCCATTTCGTCGTCGACGAGTATCAGGACGTCAACCCACTTCAACAACGGTTACTCGACCTGTGGGTAGGGGAGCGTCAGGACCTGTGTGTGGTCGGCGACCCGGCCCAGACGATCTACTCCTTCACCGGTGCCACGCCGCGTTTCTTGACGGAGTTCTCCCGCCGCCACCCGGAGGCAAGCACCGTTCATCTGGTCCGCAACTACCGCAGCACGCAGGAGATCATTCAACTAGCCAATGCGGTTTTGCCAGGTCGGGTCGATACCTTGCGGTCGCAGCGGGGCCCCGGTGCGGCACCAAGCCTGACCACATACCCCGATGATCAGAGCGAGGCCGATGGCGTCGCGGCCTCGATCGCCGCGCTGGTCCAGGCAGGAACCGCGCCGAGTTCGATCGCTGTGCTGTTCCGCACCAATGCGCAGTCCCAGATGGTGGAGACGGCGCTGTCGGACCAAAAGATTGCTTATGTGCTGCGCGGGGGCGAGCGCTTCTTTTCGCGAGCCGAGGTGCGGCAGGCGATCGTGTTGCTGCGCGGGCAGGTGCGAAGCGACGACGCCACGCTCACCTTGGCTGACCGGGTCGCGGACGTGCTCTCCTCGCTCGGCCATACGACGCGGCCCCCGGGCGCCGGAGCCCAACTGCAACGCTGGGAGTCGCTGCAGGCGCTGGTGCACTTGGCGCAAGACTTTGAGGCTGTGGGACAGGACGTGCCGCTGGGTGCTTTTGTGACCGAGCTTGACCGGCGGGCTCAAGAACAGCACGCCCCCACGGTCGAAGGAGTGACGCTGGCCTCGTTGCACGCCGCCAAAGGGCTGGAGTGGGATCAGGTGTTCATCATCGGCTGCAGCGAGGGGCTGCTGCCGATCTCGATGGCCGAAGGGCCGGCTCGGGTCGCCGAAGAGCAACGATTGCTGTACGTCGCTGTCACCCGCGCCCGGACCGGGCTGCACCTGAGTTGGGCCAGTAGTCGCTCAGTGGGTGGCCGAGCCAGCCGTTCGATGAGCCGCTTCCTAGGGCCTGCCGCCGAACTGCTCGGCGTACCGTCGCCTACACCCCGGCGTGCGGGGCGCGCGAGTCCGGCCCGCACGTCCAGGACAAAACGGGTATGTCGCACCTGCGGTGTTGACCTCTCCGGCGCCGCGGAACGCAAAATCGGTCGCTGCGCGCAGTGCCCAAGCACCTACGACGAGGCGCTCTTCGAGCAGTTGCGGCAATGGCGCAGCTCCACCGCGCAGCAGGCATCCATTCCCGCCTTCGTCGTCTTCACCGACGCGACCCTGACGGCGATCGCCGAGCAGACCCCGCAGGACTTGAGGAAGTTGGCCGCGATCTCTGGAGTCGGCGCTCGAAAACTCGACATGTATGGCGCCCAAGTCCTTGAAATCTTGTCGTCGCAATAAATAGGTTGCACCACATCGCGGCGCGGGCGTACCGTCGCAGATGTACTGCAACCGGTTCGGTTGCGGGTGAGCGAGTAGCGAAAGGAGGGCGTGAGATGAAGAGTGAAACCCAGACCTTCGGGAGCACCTTTCGCGATCCCACCCGCCTGGCCTGCCGCGCTGCCCGTTCCCGCCCCACGGGTGGTTACGAGCAGGAGCTATCAGCCTCGGGCGCGTGCATTGCACACGTTGCCCCACGATGCGGCCCCTCCGCGCTGGTTGATCGGACAGTACTGATGTCCTGACCTTTCATCGATCGCGGAGTGTCCCACCACGACACCTCTTCCCCGCGGTCATTCTGTGGCTCAGCCACAGGAGTGAAAGGACTACCCCGTGTCTACGCAGACACCTACTCTCTCGCAAGATCACACGCCTGCGAGCGTGAGCAGCCGAGCGCTGCCGTGTCATCAACACTCCCCGGACCTGTGGTTCGCAGAGAGCCCGAGCGATGTCGAGATCGCAAAGTCACTGTGCGGCCCATGTCCACTGCGCGAAGCATGCCTGACCCAGGCCCTGCAGCGAGGCGAACCATGGGGTGTATGGGGCGGGGAGTTCGTCCTCGACGGCACCATCGTGGCGCGCAAGCGCGGCCGCGGTCGGCCACGCAAGCATCAGCACGCCGCGTGAATCCCGCTGTCGTGAATACCGCTGTCGTGAATACCGCTGTTGTGAATACTTCCGTCGTGGGCGGGGCACGAGGGGTGTGGGTGCCAATGTCGGGTGAGCACTTGGGGCAAGGGTCCGTTTATCTCCCAGGTAAGCCCAGACGGCACCCATACCCCGTCGAGGTGACAGCGGGCGACCATCGAACACAGCCCCACGATCGCGGCTCCCAATGCCGCGTCGGCATCGACCTCAGACCCCCACTCAACTGGGGAGGTCTGCATCTGGGCTGCGATCCGTGGCCACGCTCCGTCGATGTCCCGACGAATCAGATCCAGACACATCAGACACGGTCCCTGCGGCTCGCTCACCAGGGGTCCGAGTACCACTCGGTGAGCCTGCACCACGACCGGTAGGTGAGCTTGGCCCGAGTGCGCCCACTGCGCACCCTCTTTCGGCCCGATCGCATCGTTCACCACGAGCACGGTCAAGCTGGGCTGAGCGCAGGTGCCCCCGTCCATCCGACCGGGTGGTCCTTGTGTGTGACCACAGGAATCACCGAAGTGTTCTCGCAGGGCCGCCGGCACCACGCCACGACCCAGCACCCGCACGCAACCATCGGATGATGGTGGGTTGATCAGATCTGATGGTGGCGACGCCAGGATGACGCGGTGAGCGCGCAGGGCCTGTAGCAACTGCGCAGCACGGTCCGAATCCAGACCCCAGCGCTGAGCGGTATCGATGGCGACGGCACGGGTCCGATGGCGTGGCGAGGTTGCGGGTAGCGTGCTGCCGAGGGACAGCAACCAACTGGCTTCGGCGTCGTTGAGGCCGCCGAGCACCACTCCACACCCGGGAGAGAGTCCGAACTGCACTTGATCGGCGGAGCGGCGCAATGCCCGAACCTGTGGCTGCCACCAGACGTGTGAGGATTCGGCACTGTCCGCTGCGGTCGACATACCGGCAGCGTGCCAGGCGCGGCGCTGTGCCGTGGCCGGTTGTCCACAGGCTGCCTGGAGCATGCAACAGGGCGGCCCCCGAGGGGGACCGCCCTGTGCGTTGTCGGGGTAGCGAGGTCAGGCGCTGGGGGCTTTGCCCAAAATGCGGTTGAGGTTGGTCCCGCAGACCGGGCAGGTGCCCTTGGCCATGCGTCGGCCGTTCGTCTCAACAACGCGACCCTCGGCTTCGCGCTTCTCCTTGCACTTCACGCAGTAGAACTCGCCCTGGTATGTCTCGGTGCCTTCTGCCATCTGATCCTCCTCGTCGTGGCCGGACGCGCACTCATGCTGGTGCATCGGTGGAACGCCCGGATTCACGCTCACCTTAGTGGACTCTGAGCACGAGGCGCTGCATGAAATGCCTCGCTGAGCGTGTCTCGCCGCTGCCGCAGTGACGGGCTAGGTTGTGTCGATGGCGAATACGGAGGCCCCAGACGTGCCGGAAACGGTCGAGATCCGGCGCAGCACACGGCGCCGGCGCACGGTGTCGGCGCGGTTAGAGGGGGACCGTGTGGTTGTCCTGATGCCTGCGGGTTTGACCGCCGATAAGGAACAGGAGCACGTCACCACCCTCCTCAAAAGGCTCAATAGGCGGGCCAACAAGGCGCTCCGCCGTGACGGTGATCTGATGTTGCGGGCTGCGAAACTGTCGCAGATCTATCTCGATGGCATCCCAGCACCGACCTCGGTGCTCTGGGTGAGCAACCAGAACTTCCGCTGGGGCTCCTGCACACCGAGGGATCGAACGATCCGCATTACACACCGGCTCAAGGATGCACCGCAGTGGGTGCTCGACGCGGTCCTCGTGCACGAACTGGCGCACCTGATCGAGCCAGGTCACGGTCCACAGTTCACGCAATGGCTGCGCCGATACCCCCGCTATGAGCAGGCGCAGGGCTTCCTGCAAGGGGTGGCGTGGACTCAACGGACCTTCGGCGATGACCCCCTCGCCGGCGGTCTC
>JBBSNC010000187.1:0-5297 GCA_038232855.1 Actinomycetales bacterium | reverse complement strand
GGTCTCCGGGCTGGCCGACATACACATCGCCGCTTTTGTTCTTTCCGCGACTCGCGGTGACGTAGTAGCGACCGTCCACAACTGTGACTCCTTGCATGTGACCGACCCCGCCGGAGTCCATGAAGATCGGACGAGTGCGGCCGTCGTCGCCGCTGTGCAACAACAACGACTGCGGATCCATGGGGTAGCGCACGATCCGCGTGCTCATGTCATCGCGGCCGTACTCACCAGCGATCAGCTCCGGCGGGTCGGCACCACGATTGAGCGACAGAAAGGAGTAGCGAAGTTGCTCAACGTCCTTGTCCGACTGCGCTTCGTAGGCGAATCGGACCGGCAGCACGTACCTGTAGTCGAAGGTCTTGTCGCTGGGTTCCAGCCTGACGATGTCGTCGACACGTGCAGTGAAGATCCCCCGCCGCGTGCCCGCCAGGTGGAGATAGTCGCCCGCCCAGACCACACCGCCAGCATGGATGTGCAGCGGCTTCAGAGTTGGTCTTCCCCACAGGTTGGTCGTTGCTTGCACGATCAGGACGTGCCGATACGCCAGCGTCTCCAGGTCGACGAACGTGACGCGGCTGCCTTGACCGCCACCCTTGATGCCCTTGCAATACCAACTAGTCAGCAGGAGGGAGCGCCCGTGCATGTCCTCGGTGTCGCTGGCATCCGCTGTGGTGCTGATGCCCTGCGGCCACCACAGCGGCGACACGTTGTCTTGGGCGTTCCAGGTGAAGCCCCACTGTGCAGCGGTGCCGGGCACGTCGGCTCCGGTGGCCTGCCGGTTCAGCCCTTCGAGCACTCCAGGCAACCCGACTTTGGCGCCAAGCCGCCGCGAAAGGGCATCGATGGAGTGAGTCTGCTCAGGGGTGCGTTGGAGGTGGATGCCGTTGATGAAGTCCATAGGCACCCCATACTTGTCTATCGCCGGTCATTCATCACTCTAGAAGAGGAGTTAGGTTATGAAGGTTGCAGTCTTGGGATCGGGCAACGGTGGATGCGCGGTGGCCTTCGATTGGGCCGCTGCCGGTCACGAGGTCGCGATGTATTCCGATAGCGATTACGCGGGTGCGGTCGCCGATATCGCGGCGAGTGGGCATCTGAGCAGCACTGGTGATCTGGAGGGCGAGGTCGATATCGCCTATGCCGGCCACGATGCCGGCGCGACGCTCGACGGGGCAGACCTTGTGTTCGTGGTCGGGCTGGCATACACCACCGAACCGTTCGCTCATGCGGCGAAAGAACATCTGTTGCCTGGCCAGATCGTCGTGGTCTGCCCGACCTCGGGCGGCGGAGCACTCGCCTTCGCCAACGTGATCGGGCGCGAGCGTGGGGTCGTCGTCACCGAGACCAGCACGCTGCCGTATGCGGTGCGCTTGCTCGGACCTGCGACGATCCACGTCTATCTCAAACTCAAGGGCGGGTTGTGGGTGGCCGCCATCGACTCGAAGGAGACCGATCGGGTGCAGCAGATCCTGCATGAGGTCTATCCGGGTATCGAATCCGCGGCGAGCATTTGGCAGACGTCCTTGCAGAACGCCAATCCGGTGATCCATCCCTCGATCAGCTTGCTCAATGCCGCTCGAATCGATGGCCCCGGTGACTTCAACTTCTATGAGGACGGGGTGACTCCTGGGGTTGGCCGCCTGATCAAGGGGGTCGATGAGGAGCGGATCGCAATCGGCAAAGCGATGGGGGTCACGGTGCTGTCCGACCCTGAACTCAGCATGCATCAGGGCTATTTCACGGTGGAAACCTACGACACCGGATACAGCACTGCGCCGGGATTCCAAGGCATTAAGGCGCAGACCGAACTCGACTATCGCTATTTCACCGAAGACGTGGGCTACGGCCTGGTGTTCTTCAGCGACCTGGGCCGCCACCTCGACGTGCCGACGCCGCTGATGGACTCCATGATCACGATTGTCTCCACTGTGCTGGATCGGGATTTCCGTAGCGAGGCCAAGCGCACGGTGGCCAGCCTGGGGCTCAGTGAGCAAGACCTGAAGGCCACCTGAGGGTCAGAGCGGCTGCTTTTGGGAAGCGCTCGGCGACTGGTCGTGGTGCAACAGTCCCAGCCACCCGGTGCCGAGGCCGATCGCGATGCAAGCCAACGCCCCCCAGGGCCAAAAGATGTGCTCTGGGCGGAGCAGGAACGAGCCGGCCACCAGCAGGGCGCAAGCCAGCACAGCAGCGAGTCTCACGGGGCTCCGGCGCAACGTGTCGATGCTGATCAACACCGCCGCGAGGAGGAGGGCCCACGCTCCGATGTCACCCATGATGGTGCCGATCTTGAAGGCCAGACTGATGGACGCAGGCCGCGGCACCGCAGCTTCGCCCAACTGCCACGTCACGTAGCCGTTGCCGATGCCGCTGATCACGTCGAGGGCGGTGTAGAACGTTGCATAGACGTATGCCGCCGCGAGCACAGTGATGGCCAGCGGGTCTCGTCGGCCGCGGACCAACCAGGCGACTGCGACACCGACCAGCGGAAAGACCACGACGCCAGCCACATGCATCCAGAACCAGTGCTCTGCGCTATGGGGGTTAAGCCCGCGCGGATGGGTCATCCCGGTGAGGCCCAGCAGCACCCCCGGCGCAGCGAGCAAGACGAAGGTCCGACCCCTCATGGCCACTGGCGCTTAACAGCGTTCGTAGGTGACGAATGAGAACCCGTCATGCGGTTCGCGCTGTGTTTCGGCCCACACCGCCGGGTCAATCGAGGGGAAGCCAACGGAACCGTCTGGGCTCTGGTCGACTTCGGTGATGTCAAGGCATTGAGCGCTGTGGATCGTTTGCGCATAGATCTCGCCACCGCCGATGACATACACCTCAGCGTCGCCTGCGATGAGCAGGGCTTCCGCGAGGTTGTGGGCGACCACAACGCCATCGGCCCGCCAATCGGCATCCCGGGTCACGACAATGCTCGTCCTTCCGGGCAGGGCTTTGCCGATTGAGTCGAACGTGCGGCGGCCCATCACCATCGCCCCACCCGTCGTGGCCCTTTTGAAGTGAGCCAAGTCCTCTGGGATGTGCCACAGTAGGCCGGACCTGTCACCGATGACACCGTTGCGGGCCACCGCAGCCACCAGTGTCAACGTTTGGTCGAAACCTCGCGAGAGCACGGCCGGGTCTGCATTGCTCGCTAGGGCCTTGAGCGCTTGGGCTTCGTGCGGGACGACGTTGTCGGGCAGTTCACGCAGCGGCCACCAGCGCAACTCGGCAGCCTTGTCGGGCTCGGCAATGGTTGGCTCGCCTTCCCAGTCGTGCACCGCGAAGAACAGGTCCATCCGCTCTTCGACTGGATCATCGAGCGCGCAGGTGCGATGCAACGTGGCGATCGGCCGCAGGGCCTCGGCAATGATCGTGATGCCGAGCTCCTCGCGGGCCTCGCGCACCGCAGCCGCGTGCACGGATTCGCCCTGCTCGACGTGCCCTGCCGCCCCACAGGCCCACCAACCATCCATGTATGGAGTGCCGCGCCGCAATTGCAGCAGCACCTCATCACCGTCCGGGCTAGGGCGCCGCAAGGCCATGTAGACCGATGGTACGACGGCAAACCGTTGTTGCGTCATACCGCGATCGGTGCCTTGATCGAAGGGGCCGCCACGTAGTCACGCACCTCGATGTCGTCGAGGTCGAAGGCATCGATGGCGGTGATGTCTGGATTGAGCCACACAGTGGGCAGCGCGGTGGGGGTGCGGGTCAACTGCAGGTCCGCCTGCTCTAGATGGTTCAGGTAAAGGTGGGCGTCGCCGAGGGTGTGCACGAAATCGCCGACCCGCAGGCCGGTGACCTGGGCCACCATGTGCGTCAGCAGCGCGTATGAGGCGATATTGAACGGCACACCGAGGAAGATGTCGGCGCTGCGCTGATACAACTGGCAGGACAACCGACCGCGCTGGTCGTCGGCGTCTGGCGCGGCCGGTGCTACATAGAACTGGAACATTGCGTGACACGGGGGCAACGCCATCTGCGGCAGCTCGGCCACATTCCAGGCGGAAACGATGTGTCGCCGCGAATCGGGGTTGGCTTTCAGTGCTTCTATGACATGCGCCACCTGATCGACGGTCCCTCCATCGGGGGTGGGCCAAGACCGCCATTGGTGGCCGTACACCGGGCCGAGATCGCCATTCTCATCGGCCCATTCGTCCCAGATGCTGATCCCACGCTCGTGCAGCCACGCGACATTGGTGTCACCCCTTAAGAACCACAACAACTCGCCGATGATCGAGCGCAGGTGCACCTTCTTGGTGGTCAGCGCCGGGAAGCCGGCTTCGAGGTCGAACCGCATCTGGTGCCCGAACACCGACAGCGTTCCGGTGCCGGTGCGGTCTTCCTTGTGGACGCCCTCGTCGCGGACCCGCTGCAACAGGTCAAGGTATGCGCGCATGGAAGCCATCGTAGGCGCGTGCCGAGGTTAGGCTGCCGGGTATGAGTCACCCGCACCCCGAACTGTCCACGCCGCCGAAGTTGGCCAAAGGGGGAGTCCGGATCGTCGCCCTCGGCGGGTTGGGTGAGATCGGACGCAACATGACGGTCATCGAGACGGGAGGCAAGCTGTTGATCGTGGACTGCGGGGTGCTGTTTCCCGAGGACGATCACCCAGGGGTGGACCTGATCCTGCCGGACTTCTCCTACATCGAGAACCGGATGAACGACGTCGTCGCGATCGTCTTGACCCACGGCCACGAGGACCACATCGGTGCGGTGCCCTACCTCCTGCGCAGCAAGCCGGACATCCCGCTGATTGGCTCGACGCTGACGCTGGCGCTGATCGAGGCCAAACTCAAAGAGCACCGGATCAAGCCATACACGCTGGGGGTCAAAGAGGGGGACATCGAGCAGCTCGGACCGTTCGGTTGCGAATTCGTGGCGGTGAACCACTCGATCCCGGACGCCCTGGCTGTCTGCATCCGGACGCCGGGCGGGACGTTGCTGCATACCGGTGACTTCAAGATGGACCAGGTGCCGTTGGATGGGCGGATCACCGACCTGCGGGCCTTTGGCAGGCTCGGCGAGGAGGGGATAGACCTGTTCCTCGTTGACTCCACCAATGCTGAGGTCCCCGGCTTCACTACCCCCGAGCGCAACATCGCGCCGGCGATTGACCGTGTGTTTCACCAAGCTCAGCGCCGCATCATCGTGGCCTGCTTCTCCTCGCATATCCACCGAGTACAGCAGGTGCTTGACGCCGCACACGCCAATGGTCGCAAGGTCGCCATGGTGGGCCGCTCGATGTTGCGCAACATGGGCATCGCCGCCGAGTTGGGTTATCTCAAGGTCCCCGACGGCGTCCTGGT
>JBBSNC010000186.1:0-5304 GCA_038232855.1 Actinomycetales bacterium | reverse complement strand
CGGGTCCGGAGTCAACGCCACCCGTGGCGCCACCGTAGCGACAGTGACCGTCACCGGGAAGGCGCAGACCGTCATCGTTGGTTGGGCCCCAGCCATCCGACAAAGCGCCAGCGTCCCCGTGGAACGGCTCACCGGCTCTCCCGCTGGGTTCACGGACCCTGGGTTGTTTGCCGGGGACCTGGACGGCGACTCATGGGTATGAAACGTCCGCTGGGGACACCGGCCGATCGAGGATCCGCCGTGGTTGAGATCGTGCTTCTGGCACCGGTGCTGCTGCTGTTCGTGCTCATGGTCATCTTCGGCGGCCGTTGGGCCATCGCCCAACAAGCCGTCCAATCCGCCGCGTCCGAAGCAGCCCGAGCCGCCTCCCTGGCCCGCGCCCCAGCAGATGCCGCGGGCAACGCCACCTCGGCAGCCACCACCAGTTTGAGCAACCAGAAGGTGCGCTGCGCCCCGCTCGGCGCCACCGTGGACACCTCAGGGTTCGCGGCCCTCGTCGGCACCGACGCCACGGTCAGCGCGACCGTGACCTGCGTGGTCGACATGAGCGACATCAGCGCGCCGGGTATCCCTGGGAGTCGCACCCTGACGTCCACGGCCACCTCCCCCCTGGACACCTATCGAGGAAGGACCGGATGAGGCCCATGCGAGGTGCCAGGCTGACCAGCGACCCCGAACAAGGGTCGATCAGTGTGATGGCAATCCTGATCGCCGCGACGGTGGTCGTGATGATGGGACTGGCCGTTGACGTCTCCGGCCACGTGCACGCCATGCAGGAGGCCCGCAGCGTGGCCCGCGAAGCCGCCCGGGCCGGGGGCCAACAAGTGAATGTGCCCACCGCTATCCGCGGCCAGGGCGTCGAGGCCAACCCGGGCCAGGCAGCAACCGCCGCCGACGCCTACCTAGCCGCCGCTGGGACCACCGGGTCCGCGACAGTGACCAGCCCCACCACCATCCGCGTGAACGTGAGTTCCGCCTACCAAACCCGGTTCCTGTCCGTGATCGGCATCTCGACCCTGTCTTCCACCGGGCAAGCCGACGCACGCATCACCCGAGTTATGGACGGAGTAGAACAATGACCCTGCGCCAACGAGCCCTCGGCGTGCTCGCCCTGCTAGGCCTGGCCGGCATCCTGATCGGCCTGCCCACCCTGCTCATCGCCACCGGGGCAGACACCCTCCCACGCACCGTCCCCACCTGGGACCAGGTGCAATCCGCGCTGCTCAGCCCTGACGACGGCACCCTGGCTTTGACCGCCCTGCAGGGTCTGGGCTGGGTGATCTGGGCGCTGCTATCGCTGACCATCCTCGTCGAAGCCTTCGCCCAAGTTCGGGGCCGCCCCGCGCCCTCACTGCCGGGATTGGGACTTCCCCAATCCACCATGCACGGTGTCGTCAGCACAGCGCTGGCCCTGTTCATCGCCGTCCCAGGCATCACCTCGAACCTGCCCGCTCAGGCCACGACACCCACCGCACCAGACCTATCCACCACAACGTCGACCGCGCCTGTCGACCCCGCAGCCTCGGCGAAGGAGTCAACGCCGGATGTCGACCGCGACGAGCCCCGCGCAGAAGCGACCCCTGTTTCGACCATGGCGTACACCGTGCAACCCGGTGACACGCTGTGGTCCATAGCGCAACGTCACCTCGGAAAAGGGGACCGCTACCCACTGATCCTGGAGCTGAACGCGGCCACGCTCCAGCACGGCCCGGACTGGATCAACCCGGGAACCATCCTGCGCCTCCCCACAGACACGCCGGCCACACAAGAAAGCCACACTGAGAACCGGGTCGTGGTCCAAGAGGGTGACACATTGAGCGCCCTAGCGCAGGAGCACCTCGACGACGCCGCTCAATGGCCCACCATCTACCGCGCTTCCCAAGACATCGACCAATCTGATGGAAGGCACCTGAGCGACCCAGACCTGATCTACCCCGGTTGGCGCTTAGACATCCCAGACGCCCGTGGTGAGCGGGCAACCGTTGTGAAGTCGAGCGAGCAAACAAACTCACCAGATCCCGGGCGAGCACAGGAAGCTGCCACTGACGCCGCGGATGCAGTCGCGGCACTCGGGTCTACCAACACGACGCCGCCGGCACCCGGGGACACGAGGGGTGCCAGCGCAGCTATTCCCTCGAAGCGGGCCTTGGCTGAGGAGAACGCCAGCGGGTCATCTGACACCCAGAAGCACGACAACTCCGTGATGGCCGGGATCACCGACGTCGCGGACCACCCCGAATGGATGCTGGCCGGTTTGGCCGGAAGCGGGGTCCTGCTGGGAGGTGGGATGTTTCTGGCGCTCGGGCGCCGTAGGCGCGCCCAGTTCCGCAATCGCAGACCCGGTCGCACGATCGCCACCCCTGACCCGTTTCTTGCCCCGGTGGAAATGACAGTGTCAACCGCTGGTGCCGCTGCTGCTGCTTCGCTCGAAGACTTGGATGACGTCCTGCGCAGACTAGGCGGTCACTGCCAGGCCACGGGCCGCGCCGTGCCGGTGTTGGCAGCAGCCCAGCTCGCACAGCAGGGACTGACCTTGCACCTATCCAGCCCCGCTGACCTGGACGCACCATGGGAGTGCTCCGAGGACCACTTGCACTGGAAACTGCCGGCAGGCACCCCGCCAGATGAGGTGGGCCCAACCGAGCCCGACCAACCAGCGCCCTACCCGTTGCTTGTCTCGATCGGTGCCAGCGACGATGGCGGGCTGTGGTTGCTGAACGTGGAGGATCTGCAGGTCTGCATCAGCGGGCCGCAGGAACTCGCCCACGACTTCGCCCGTTACCTCGGTGCTGAAGTTGCGTTGAACCCGTGGTCGAGCAGGGTCCGGTTGGACTTGATCGGTGTCGCCGAGGAAGTCGCGCAGATGAACCCCACCCGGGTCCGCATCGGAGACCACAACGTGGTGGCCGACGCCGTCGCGGACGTGGTCAGTGTGCTTGATCGACTCGATGAGCACATGGACGTCCCCACAGCTCGGGTGGGCCAGGTGGACGATGAGACCTGGCCGGCCAGGATGCTCCTCGTCACCGCTGACGCTGCGAACAGCAAGCAAGTGCAGCAAGTGAGTCAGCTGCTGACCGACCACAGCGGCCGAACAGGCTTCTCCATGGTCATCTGCGGGGACAACACCCCCGCTGACGCGGTCCAACTCGTCCTGACGGACTCGGGCCGGCTGCGGATGCCCGAGTCAGGCCTGGATCTCATCGCGCCCGGTCTGACCGCGGATGAAGCCCTGGGGTGCGCTGCTCTGCTCACCCAGGGGGAACAGTTAGAAGGCACCACCATGCCGGTCCCCGCGGCCCGAACCGACGACTTGGGGTGGCGGGCCTGGTCAGACCAGGCAGGGGCGCTCCGAACCGAGCACACCCTGCCACGCGAGAGCGCAGAGGAGACCGCAACCGCTGAGCGGACGCGCACCTTGCTCGACAGCCCGGACGAGCAATATTTGGTGGCTGCGGCCACTACCTCGGCGGACCTAGACACGTTGTCCCCCCGCATCCACGAAGACATCACACGACAGGTCGCCGACGCCGACCGCCGTCTCGATGAAGATCTGGCTGCCTGGTGGGACGACAACAGCCCGCTACCTCGACTCACTTTGCTCGGCCCGGTTCGGGCGCGCACACGGGGCAAGCCGATGCCGGACCGCAGGCCGTACTTCACCGAAGTACTGGCCTACCTGGCGTTGCGGCCACACGGTGCCACCGCGGAAGAAACCGCCGACGCCTTCAACATCACAACGGCCAAGTGCCGCGACTACGTAGGTCGGTGCCGAGAATGGCTAGGGACCAACCCTCGTACCGGGCAACCCCACCTGCCCCACGCCTCAAAAGCGCCCGCTGCCCAGACCAGGGGAGGGAACATCTACCAAGTTGTTGACGTCTTGGTCGACGCTGACCTTTTCCGACGGTTACGAACCCGCGCGGAAGCACGAGGCGGGACTGATGGGATCGAGGACCTGCGGCAGGCATTGAAACTGGTGCAGGGCCCACCGTTTACGCAGTTGCGGCGAGGCGGCTGGGCATGGTTGGTCAGCGGCGACCGAGTCGACCAACACATGGTGTGCTCGATCGTCGACGTCGCGCACATCGTGGCCACCCACTACCTGCGCGCAGGCGATTACGAGCAAGCCAGGCTGGCCGCTGCGTTGGCAGCCCTGACCGCCCCGCACGAAGAGGTCCCGGCCCTTGACTTGGCGGCCGTGGCCAGCGCCGAAGGACACCACGGCGAAGCCGTCCGGCTGTTACAGACCCAAGTGTGCGACAGAACCGACGACCCCGACTCCTTACCGGGTGACCTGCCCGACCGAACCCAAGAAATTCTCGATCGGCGCCGGTGGATCGATCGCGAGAAGGTCGGCTGAACAACTCACCGATCACTGCCCTCCGCCGCGTGCCGGACAGCCTGCTCAGTGAGGATCCGTCTCGAGCAGGTGCGGTCCTTTGCAATTTTGTGCTCGCATCCCCGTCCGAAACGCCATCGACCCCTGGGTTGCCTACGGGCTGACCTGTTCGCCAGAAAGGGCATCGAAACTCCCAGGTGTGTCATTTGGGGATCCTTATTCGGTTTCTCGCTCGATCAGGTCTGGCCGAACGTGATAGTCGCTGGCGTCACTGGTCCACAAAGCCTGTGTTGTACGCAAGTGCGTGGGTGGGTCCATGGCCCCGGCGCAGATCGAGACAGTAGTTGGTGCTTCAGATGACTGCCAGAACAAGGAGGACCCACACCGGGCGCAGAAGCCATACGCGGC
The DNA here is from genome assembly GCA_038232855.1 of Actinomycetales bacterium. Lineage (GTDB taxonomy): Bacteria > Actinomycetota > Actinomycetes > Actinomycetales > Dermatophilaceae > Ornithinicoccus. Next base: position 554 of record JBBSNC010000186.1, on the reverse strand, counting down.
CTCGGGGACGGGGTGGTACCAGCGAATGTTCGCGCCGCTATCCTCGATGCTGAGGTCCTCGTTGTTTGCGGCGGTGGCCGCCATGTGGTGGCCGGTGAAGCGCCTGCACCTGTCGCAGTGGCAGTTGAAGACGTCACGTAACTCTCCGGAGACACGGAAGGTGATGGCGCCGCATAGGCACCGGCCTGTGGCGGTGTTCACGCGTTGCATTATTCACCCCGTTGATAGCGATGTTTGCCTCTTCGGGTGATACCGGAGCTAGCGCATCTCCTCGCTCCGGTGCCTGCGCGTCCGCTTGCGTCGCGAAGGGCTGGTTGTAATTTTCGGCGACAGATGGTGCAGGTGTGACGTTTGGTTGATGGCGGCTCAAGGTGTGTCAATTGGGGAACCTCCATCGGGGCAGTCGAAGCGTGGCGGCCAGCACGGCGAGGTGTCCGCAAGGGATCCCTACCCGGGCATCGTTTTTCATTCGGTCGCGCGCCCATCGACCGGGCAAGCGCGGGCAGCGCTGAAGTACCGCGATTGGCTTGATCTGTCAACGATCTTCATCTGGG
>JBBSNC010000185.1:0-5336 GCA_038232855.1 Actinomycetales bacterium | reverse complement strand
AGTTGGACAACCCCTACAACGGCAGCTCGGGTGCGGATTTCGAGTTCTTCCGTGCCCAGTGCAGCAAGACCCTCGACCGGCCTTACCAGATCGAGTCGTGTAAACGGGACTCGTATGTGGTCACGACGGGGCCGATCGGACGAGACGGGGTCGCGCGATGGGTGCAGCGCCTGCAGGACGGACGCGAGTTGTTCGCGGACGCGGGGCTCCCGGAGCCGACAATTTTCGAAACCCCCTATTACGCCGCCTCGTCGAACGCATATCTGGCCATGGATGAGGTTTTTGACAACCGGTATGAGCGTGCCCTGTACTTCCCGGGGCTACTCAGTGGGGGCAAACTCTCGCAGGACCGAGGTCTCACTCAGTTCTTCCCGTTCCGGGTTCATGACTTCTACGGCGCGACTGTGCTGCCGGAGAATCTGGGCAATGTCACCGAGCGCGAGCAGAACGGCAACGTGATCCGCGATGCGCGGTTCATCATCGACAACGCGAAAAGGAACCTCGTGGTCCGAGAGTCGACCGCGAGCTTCTTCTATCACCCTTTCCTCGGGGTAGACCAGCTGCGTGACGTGGTCGAAGGAATCGAGGACTTGGGCTACACGTTCGTGCCCGCCGCCGACTTGAGGTGAGCACATCTGCGGGACACTTCGTCAGCCCGTGTCCGCGTTGAGCCAGTGCTGCTCTGGCACCGGATGTGACAGAAAGTGCGTCATCGCCTGGGTGTACGCATAGGCCCCGGCGTTGCCGAAGACCACCACGTCACCTGGCGCGAGACTCTCTGGCAGCAACCCCTCTCCGAGGCGATCCAACGAGGTGCATAGCGGCCCGGCCAGCGTAAACGGGACGCGGGGGCCGTTGTCGTTGGGGCCTGGTTCCGCGAGCGCCATGGTAGGGAAGGACTGGCCGGTCACCAGCGGGCGCAGCAGGTGGTTGATCCCACCTTCGAGCATGGCGAACCGCGTCCCGCGGCTTTGCTTGACTCGCACCACCCTCGACAGATACACGCCGATCGGCCCAGAGAGCCAGCGGCCCGGTTCGAGCAGGACATCCCCGATAAACCAGGTGTGCTCCTGCAGCAGCCGACTCAGACCTGCTCCCAACGCCGCGATGTCGAGGGCGGGGTCACCCTCGGTGTAAGGAATGCCGAGTCCGCCACCGATATCGATGAGGTCCAGTGACACACCAAACTCGGCGTGCATGTACTCGCCGATCCGCAAGGCGGCGGCGTGGTTGGCCACGAGTCGCTGCGCGTCCAACTCGTTGCTGGCGGCAAAGACCTGCAGGCCGCAGATGTGCACGGAAGGATAGTCGTGGGCGCGATGCAAGAAATCTGCGAGGTCTTCCTCGTCCACGCCAAAGGCCGATGGGCCGCCGCCGCCGATGATGGAGGCGGACTCGCTCACGCCTGTGGCCGGGTTCACCCGGACGCTGACGTCCAACGGGTCGCAACCCTCAGCGTGGTTCATCGCAGCAAGCCGGGCCACGTCCTCGATCCCATCGACATGGACCCGCGCCCCCGCATACCAGGCGGCGTGCAGGTCACGCTCGCTCTTGGCCGGTCCGGCTACGACCATCCGGGCCCCGCTTCCTCCGGCGGCCAGCACCGTGGCGACCTCGCCGGCCGAAGCACAGTCGAACCAGGCACCTTCAGCGGCGAAGGCGGACACCAGCGGCGCACCTGGGTTCGATTTCACCGCGTACGCGAGATGCACTCGCTGCGGCAGTTGCGCCCGCAGCGACCTGAATCGGCTCCGCGCGGCCCCGAGGTCGTAGACGAAGCACGGGGTTTCGTAGCGTGCGGCGATGTCTGATAACTGCGACCTGGAGAAGGCGAACAGGTTGGTGTCGGCGGGGACGGCCGCGACTGCAGGGCCGCTCATCGCCCTGCCACCAGATGGGGGGCCAACGCGTCGGTGAGACGTTGCAACCCGGTGGCCAACTCCGCGACCGGCCCGCCTACGCTGCCCCGGATGTAGCGCTCACCGGTCTGGCCGAACGCTTCGCCGGGGACCACGACCACCTTGTGGTCATCACGCAACTCAACCACAAACCCCATCGGGTCCTCGACGCTGGTTGGCAGCGGCACCCACAGGTACATCCCTTCGCGCTCGCTCGATCCAGCGGCGCACAACGTGGAAGCGGCCGAAGCCGCGACGTCCCATCGGCGCGCCACCTCGGTCCTGGAGGCAGCAAGGACGCTCGCCGAGGCATTCAGCAGGGCTGCTGCGGCAACCTGGCTTGGCCGCGCGGGGGCGGTGTTCATGGCGGTGTGCACCAATCGCGCCGGAGCGAGCAGGTCGGCGGGCCCGGTGGCCCACCCGACTCGGAGCCCGGCACCAGCCCAGGCCTTGCTGACCGACTCCACGACGATCCCGCGACTGCTGACGTCCCGTAGGCTCGGCGCGCTATCGGGCGCATACAGCGCTCGATAGACCTCATCGGAGACCAGCGGCACGCGCTGGCGTTCGCATGCTTGGGCCACGCGCCCCAACGACTCAAGAGTCGCCGTGCCGCCGGTGGGATTGCTGGGGTGATTCAACACGACCAAGGAAACTGGGGGACTGGCATGCCGGTGGAGCACGCCTAGGAGCGAGTCGGGATCAAGGTTGCCACCGGGTCCCAAGGGGTATGCCGACACGTCAGCCCCCGCTAATGCGGCCAGCGTGCGATAGGCCGGGAACCCCGGATCCGGCACAAGCACCCGAGTGCCTGGGTCGACATGTGCTTGGAACAGCGCAAACAAGGCAGCCTCGCTGCCCGCGGTGATCATCAGCGACTCTGCCGTCACGGCATACCGATGCCTCAGCGCCCCCACCAACTCGGAGATGCCCCCATTCGGACCGTATGAGCACGCGCCGCCAGGCTGCATCGCGCCCCGCAGCGCGTCAACGCCGATGGGGTGCATCGGCCAACTGGGTTCGCCAAGGGCCAGCGAGACCGCACCCGGTGGGGCGCCTGCGGAGATGCTGCGGATCAGGGATGGCGCTACTGAGCGCAGTCTTCCGGCCATCTCAGTGCAGAGCGTCCTCGAGCACCACGGACGCCTCGGTGCTCGCGTCGCGGTATTTGACGATGCACGGGGCGTACAGCGAGAGTCCGTGCTCTGTGGCATAGCCGCCCCGGGCCGGCCGCGAACCTGGCACCACCACAGCCCCGGCCGGCACCTCGCCACGCACGGTGCGCTCATGCACCAGGTCATAGATCGTGGTCGCGGCCGTCAGCATGACCGCAGGTGCCAGCACGGCACGTTCGCGGACCACCACGCCCTCATAGAGACCACACTGCCCCCCGATGAAGGCGCCATCCTCAACGATCACCGGCTGCGCGCCGATCGGCTCCAGTACGCCGCCGAGTTGAACTGCGGCGGAAAGATGGACGCCCTTGCCCACCTGCGCACACGATCCCACCAGGACGTGCGAGTCGATCATCGAGCCAGCCCCCACCCGGGCGCCAACATTGACATAGCTCGGCGGCATCATGACAGCGCCGGGACTGACATGCGCGCCGCGGCGGATGGCGGACCCACCAGGCACGATGCGCACTCCGTCCCCTGGGGTCATTGCCCGAGTCGGCATCAGCGTCTTGTCCACAGCGCCACCGGGCCAACCGTCGTATGCCGTCAAGGTGCTAAGTGAGAAGGCGACCAGGATGGCTTTCTTGACCCAGGCGTGAGTCACCCAGGCGCCGCCGCGCTCGCCGCTCGCGGCACACACCGTTCCAGCTTCCATGGCATCGAGTGCTTCCTCGACAGCCGCAAGGGCGTCTTCGTCCGCCACGATCTCCGGCACGGTGCGGTCGAAGAAGGCCGCCAGAGCGCGAGCGCGGCCAGTGTCTGTGCCGGTGCCTGACTCGGGTTGGGTCACGAGGCGGCGCCGACGAGGGATTCGTGCTGCTCGGCCGCCGACAGCCGAGTGGCGTGCAGCCCGGCCAACGCCGACTGCACCCGGGCCCAGGTGTCCGGCTCGGCCGGTGCCAACGGTGCTCGCACCATCCCGCTGCCGATTCCGATGCAGGACAGGCCGGCCTTGACGGGCACCGGGTTGGTCTCGACGAACATGGCACCCATCAGCGGAGCCAGCGTGGCCAGGAGGTCTCGCGCAGCGGCCAGATCGTCCCGCAGGGCGGCGGCCACCAAGTCGGCGGTGAGTCGGGGGGCCACATTGGCGCAGACCGAGATCAAGCCACGCGCGCCAACTGCAATCACGGGCACTGCCAAGTCGTCATCGCCGGCGATGATGTGCCGCCCTGATGGCGCCTCGAGGCACAACTGGCTGATCTGACGCAGGTCTCCAGACGATTCTTTGATTGCGACTACCTCGGGGATGGTCCACAGTCGGGCCACGGTCGATGGGCTGAGATTCGTCCCGGTGCGACCGGGCACGTTGTATCCGATGATAGGGGTGCCCGGAACGGTGGCGGCGACCTGCTCGAAATGGGCCACCATCCCAGTTGGCTGCGGCTTGTTGTAGAAGGGGGTCACTACCAGCAAGCCCGAAGCACCGGCAGCAACGGCCAGCTGAGCCAAGTCGCAGGTGCGCTCCGTGTCTTGATGCCCCACGCCGACCACCACGGGCACGGCGCCGGCGCAGCCAACGGCTAGGTCGATCAGCTCGGCCCGCTCGGCATCGGTGATCGTTGCAGCTTCACCGGTCGATCCCAGCACCACGAGATAGTCCACGCCGCCGCTGATGACGTGGTCGATCAGGTCGCGGTAGGCAGCAAAATCCACCGAAGGCGGCGGCGTCCGACCGGCCTTGCGGCGGGGCCGGCTGCGGCCAGGCCCGCGGAACGGGGTGGCCAGTGCTACTCCGAGGCCGGTGAAATCGGCGGCGTTCATGATGGCTCCTTCAATGGTGGGCGTGTCGGTGAAGGTGAGTCTTCGGAGTCCAGGTTTGCGGCCAGCGAGCCGGACGCCTGAAGTTCGGTGCTGCGGCTGAACAAGCCGTCCAACTGATCGCTGGCCCAGTCATCCAGAGTGTGGACACCTGGCCGCCGGTGAATCCAGCGGATGGCGGCCAGTGCTCCGGTGGCGAAAACCTCACGGGTGTGAGCCTCATGACTCAGGGTGATCGACTCGGTGGGGGTTTCGAAGTGGACGTCGTGCCGACCGACGACCGCTCCGAGCCGCAAACTGGATGTGGCGACATCGTCGGGAGACAGGCCGGCGGATTCGGCGAGAGCGGCAGCCAACATGGTCGCGCTACCGCTGGGTGAATCCACTTTGGCTCGGTGGTGTGTCTCGGCGACAGCGAGGTCGACGACCTCTGGCGACTGGCGCGCATACCTGCCGAGCACGGCAGCAAAGCGTTGCATCAGGGCCATCGACAAGGAGAAGT
>JBBSNC010000184.1:0-5351 GCA_038232855.1 Actinomycetales bacterium | reverse complement strand
TACTTCGAGTGCTTGCACGAGGTGAAGTTGATCGTGGACCTGATGTATGAGGGTGGCATCGCTAAGCAGCGCTGGTCCGTCTCCGACACGGCCGAGTACGGTGACTACGTCTCCGGCCCCCGCATCGTGGATGACCGGGTGAAGCAAAACATGCAGGCTGTGCTTGAGGACGTGCGCAACGGCACGTTCGCCCAGCGGTTCATTGACGACCAAGAGGCTGGCGCACCTGAGTTCAAGGCCATGCGCGAAAAGGGTGCAGCCCACCCGATCGAGGACACGGGGCGCGAGCTGCGCGGCATGATGGCGTGGGTCAACTCCGGTGATGACGACTACACCGAGGGCTCCGCCGCGCGATGACCGATCCGCAGCCGGGCCACGCGATGACCGACATCAAGCCGCGCAGCAGGGACGTCACTGACGGCCTGGAGCGAACCGCCGCGCGCGGGATGTTGCGCGCAGTCGGCATGGGTGATGAGGACTGGGAGAAGCCGCAGATCGGTGTGGGCTCGTCTTGGAACGAGATCACCCCCTGCAACCTGCCGCTGGACCGGCTGGCGAAATCGGTCAAGGACGGCGTGCACGCGGCTGGCGGTTACCCGCTGGAGTTCGGCACCATCTCGGTCTCTGATGGGATCTCGATGGGCCACGAAGGCATGCACTTCTCGCTAGTCTCCCGCGAGGTCATCGCCGACTCGGTCGAGACCGTGATGGGCGCCGAGCGGCTCGACGGTTCGGTGCTGCTAGCCGGGTGTGACAAGTCGCTGCCCGGCATGTTGATGGCCGCTGCGCGTCTGGATCTGGCGTCGGTGTTTGTGTATGCCGGCTCGATCCTGCCCGGTCAGGCGAAACTGTCCGATGGGTCGAGTCGCGAGGTCACCATCATCGATGCCTTTGAAGCGGTCGGTGCTTGTTCGCGCGGCTTGATGTCGCGCGAAGATGTCGATGCGATCGAGCGGGCGATCTGCCCCGGCGAGGGTGCCTGCGGCGGGATGTACACGGCCAACACGATGGCCGCTGCGGCCGAGGCTCTCGGGATGGCCTTGCCTGGCTCAGCTGCTCCGCCCGCCACGGACCGCCGCCGCGATGGCATCGCCCGACGCTCGGGCCGCGCCGTGGTCGGCATGTTGCGCAGCGGCCTGACCGCCCGGCGGATCTTGACCAAGGAGGCGTTCGAGAACGCTATTGCGGTCGTCATGGCACTCGGCGGGTCGACCAACGCGGTGCTTCACCTGCTGGCGATCGCCAACGAGGCTGAGGTCGAGTTGACCCTGGAGGACTTTGCGCGGGTCGGCTCGCGCGTGCCGCACTTGGCCGACGTGAAGCCGTTCGGCGCGCACGTGATGACCGACATCGACCGGATTGGCGGCATACCCGTCGTCATGCAGGCTTTGCTCGATGCCGGCCTGCTGCACGGTGATGCCATGACCGTGACCGGCAAGACGTTGGCCGAGAATCTGGCCGAGTTGAAGCCGCCGCAGTTGGACGGCACCGTGTTGCGGCAGATGAACAACCCGATTCACGCGACCGGCGGCTTGACGATCCTGCACGGCTCGCTGGCCCCCGAGGGCGCCGTGGTGAAATCGGCAGGCTTCGACTCCGATGTCTTCACCGGCACCGCGCGTGTTTTCGATGGTGAACGCCTGGCGATGGATGCCCTCGAAGACGGCACCATCTCCAGCGGCGACGTCGTAGTGATCCGCCAGGAGGGGCCCCGTGGTGGCCCGGGGATGCGCGAGATGCTGGCGATCACCGGTGCCATCAAGGGAGCGGGCATGGGTAAAGATGTACTGCTGATCACGGATGGGCGGTTCTCTGGCGGGACGACTGGGCTGTGCGTGGGTCACATTGCCCCAGAATCCGTGGATCGTGGGCCGATCGGGCTCGTTGAAGACGGCGACCAGATCCGGTTGAACGTTGCCGATGGCACGCTGGACCTCTTGGTTGACGATGTCGAGATGTCGACGCGCCGCGAGTCCTGGGTCGCTCCCGAGCGTCCCGAACGAGCCCGACGCGGCGTGCTCGCCAAATACGCCCGTCTGGTCGGCTCAGCCGCCCACGGTGCAGTCACTCACTAAGTTGAGGTTCGGCCGGGACTGCCTCGTCCCGCCAACACGCCCACGCCATGGGGCTCGATCGCGCGCGTGCACGATTTAGCCGCTCCAGATCAGTGTTTCGGCGGTTGGGCTTAGCCGGATCGGCGGCGGAGGGTGGCTGCGCCAAGCAGCAGGGCGCCGATGGCGAAGGCGCTCACGATGAGGGCGTTGAAGGTCAGATCGCTGGTCCACGACGCCTGTCGGGTGACCTCGTTGATGGCATCCACCGAGTAGGACAAGGGCAGGAAGTCCGAGATGGTGCTGAGAACGTTTGGCATGGTGTCGCGCGGCGCGATCAGACCGCACAGCAAAATCTGCGGCAGCACGAACGCAGGCATGAACTGGACCGCTTGGAAGTCAGTCTGGGCGAAGGCCGACACCAGCAGGCCCAGCGCGGTGCCGAGCACAGAGTTGAGAACGGCAATCACCATCAAGCTCGGCACGCTGCCGGAGACCTGCAGATCGAGCACCCAGACGGCAAGGGCGCTGGTCAGCGCTGACTGGACGATGGCCACGAGAGCGAAGGCCAAGGCGTAGCCGAGGAGGAAGTCGACCTTGCCCATCGGCATCGACAGCAGCCTCTCCAAAGTGCCGGAACTCCGCTCAGCCAGGGTCGTCACGGATGTGATGAGGAACATGATGACGAATGGAAAGACGACCAGCAGAGGTCCACCGACGCGGTCGAAGACCTCTTCGTTGTCGATATAGATCCACCACAGCAGCGTCATCAGTAGGCACGGCACGATCAGCAGCAGCGCCACTGTGCGCCGGTCGTGGCGTAGTTGCTGCAGCACGCGCAGCGCCACGGCCACTGTGATCCGCGGACTCACGGCGATGTCCGCTCAGCGTTACGGACCAGGTCGAGGAAGGCATCTCCAACGTTGTCTGTCTGGGTTTCCTGCATCAGGCCATCTGGGGTGTCGGAGGCAAGCACCTCACCTTCGCGCATCAAGAGGAGCCGGTCGCACAGGACGGCCTCGTCCATCACGTGGCTTGAGACCAACAGCGTCGTGCCGTCCTTCGCCAGGCCGCGGAACATGCCCCACAACTCGACGCGAAGCACGGGGTCCAGGCCGACAGTCGGCTCATCGAGTAACAGCACCGGTGGGTTCCCGAGAAGGGCAACTGCAAGGGAGGCGCGACTGAGTTGACCACCTGAGAGATTCCCCGCCAGGGAGTCGCGATGGCTGTTCAGCCCGACTCGCTCGATCACGTCATCGACTTCGCTATGCGGGGCGCTCAGGACTCGCGCGAAGAAGGACACATTGTCTGCCACCGAAAGGTTCGAGTAGACGCTGGGTGCTTGGGTGACGTAGCCGACACGATGCCGCAGTTCGGCAGCGCCCGCAGGCTGGCCCAGCACGGTCACGGTGCCGGACACCACCTTCTGGACCCCCACGATGGCTCGGATCAGCGTGGACTTGCCGCACCCCGAAGGTCCGAGCAGGCCCATGATCTCGCCACGGTTGAGCGAGCACGACAAGGCGGGGAGCACATCGCGTCCGCCGCGTCGCACGTGGAGGTCCGCTACGTCGACCGTCGCCTCGTTATTCACCATATGATGAATATTGCGCAGATGGACGGTGCTGTCAACCCCGTTCACCATCGAGGAATGCCTGCACGATCGGCCCATAGATGCCGACGAGTTGCTCTGCGGGCATTGACGCTATGGGTTCGATACGCAGGATGTATCTAGCCAAGATCAGCCCGCCGGTTTGAGTCACGACGAGCGGCATACGGCTGGTTGCCTCAGCGAGGCCAACATGCGCCGCGACCTCATTCATCACTCCACGTAGCAAACCATCCCTGATGAGTTGGGCGCCCGCCGACGTGCTGAATGCCGACCTCATCATGGTGAGCAAGAGCTCTTGGCGCTCTGGATCGTCCCAAAGCCACAGGACCAGTCCAACAATCTGCGTGCCCATTTCTTCGCGCGGCCCGCGCAGTGCCCGCGCAAGTTCGGGGCGAGGGTCGAAGGGGACCTCCAGGGCAGCTAGGAAGAGCCCCTGCTTGCCGTCGAAGTAGTGGTGGATCAAGGCTGGATCGACTCCCGCCGCTCGCGCCACGGCGCGCAAAGACGTCCCGTCATACCCCTTCTGGGCAAACACGGCCCGCGCAGCATCCACGATCTCAGTCTTGGTATCGGGCGCGCCCGCCCGCCGTCCAGCGGCCATCAGCACCACCCGTCGTTCGCCGCCGAGGGCGCCAGCCCCTGCTGGCGCTGGCTTGCAGTCGGGCAGAACTGGCACATAGCGGCACCGTATCCGGCCAAGCGGGGACCGACCATGCGATCAGGCCCGCCTGCACTCGGTTATTCACCGTGCCACCGGCGGCGCCTTCGCATCCGCAGCGACGGCACCACCGATCGGCTCGAGGACACGGCAGGCCAAGACAACACACTCGGGTTCGAGGCGCTGCCCGACAACCTTGAGCCCCAGTTCGTCAACGCGGCAAAACGTCCTCGACCCCTACCCTGATACCGACGCGCCCACCCCAACTACACCCTCAACTGCGAAGAGCCCGTTTTGCTCCTCGCGACCCTCGCTACTGTCGGACAGCAACAGGGGCAACCTCGCTTCCGCAACCGGGCCAACTACCGCCTCCGGATGCCCCTCATCGACGGCGGACTCAACCTATGACCCTCACCGAAAACTGGAAGAACCCCTAAAATCATGTATGCTTTGCCTCAATAATACGAGCTCGAAGGGCAAAAGTGCCAGGAGAGGATCTCCCGTGAAGCAGCTAAACTCAGAGCCCAGATCCGCCGGTGGTAGCCGGGTCGCGCCCTCGGCGCGGGGCTCCGGCATGGGCATAGTATTTTATGTGTCTGTGGCCTTTGCGATAGCTTTCTTAATTTGGGGTGCGTTATTTACGGGGAATCTCTCCAGCGTTACCTCGACTGTCTTAGGATTCGTGATCTCTCGCTTTGGCTGGCTGTATCTCATCGCTACCACTTTTTTCCTTGCATTTCTAGGCGTCTTGGTTTTCAGCCGCTTCGGTAAGATCCGGCTCGGAAAAGACGATGAGGAGCCGGAGTTCGGTCGGTTGTCCTGGTTCTCCATGCTTTTTGCTGCGGGGATGGGAATCGGCCTGGTTTTCTGGGGTGTGGCGGAACCTGTTTCACACCTTACTACCCCGCCGTACGGCATGGCCGAGCCGGGGAGTGCGGATGCCGCCGAGCTCGGGATGCGCTACGCATTCTTCCACTGGGGGCTGCACCCGTGGGCGGTGTACGCCGTGATCGCGCTGTGCCTGGCT
>JBBSNC010000183.1:0-5401 GCA_038232855.1 Actinomycetales bacterium | reverse complement strand
TGACGCGGTGCGACGTGCGCGGGCTGGCATCTCCGACCCGGATCGTCCCACCGGTTCGTTCCTCTTCCTCGGCCCCACCGGGGTCGGCAAGACCGAGTTGGCCAAGGCGCTCGCAGACTTCCTCTTCGATGACGAGCGGGCGATGGTCCGGATCGACATGTCCGAGTATGCCGAACGCCATGCGGTCGCCCGGTTGGTCGGCGCCCCTCCGGGGTATGTCGGCTACGACGAGGGTGGCCAACTCACCGAAGCTGTGCGCCGGCGGCCGTATTCGGTGGTGCTGCTGGATGAGGTCGAGAAGGCGCACCCGGAGACCTTCGACATCCTGCTCCAAGTGTTGGATGACGGCCGGCTGACGGATGGCCAAGGACGGACCGTCGACTTCCGCAATGTCATCTTGGTGATGACATCCAACCTGGGTAGCCAGTTCTTGGTAGACCCGACCACAGACGCTGCCACCAAGCATGAACAAGTCATGGCAGCGGTCCGCACCGCCTTCAAGCCCGAGTTCTTGAACCGGCTGGATGAGGTCGTCGTCTTCGACGCGCTGAGCCGCGATGAACTGGCGATCATCGTCGGGCTGCAAGTGCAGTTGTTGGCCCAACGCCTCCAAGACCGGCAGATCACTCTCGAGGTCACTGACGCTGCTGCTGAGTGGCTGGCACAGCGAGGGTATGACCCGGCATACGGTGCTCGTCCGTTGCGCCGCCTGATCCAGACGCAGATCGGTGACCGGCTAGCCAAGGGCTTGCTGAACGGCGAGGTCCGTGACGGCTCATCCGTCACGGTCGATGTCGATGAGCACGCAGCCTCGTTGACGCTGCAGTAGGCAGGCCTCAGACGGGGAATGTTGGGCGGACGGCATACTAGGGGGACCGAGCAGGATGATGGATCAAGGGGAGACATGAGCGCCCGAACCGCACACCCGGCCCGCTGGCCACGTCTGCTGACCGCTGGAGCCCTCACCCTGGCGGTGACCGGCGCCGCAGCCTGCTCCGGGGATGAAGAGCCGGAAGCACCCGAGACCAGCACCGCTGAGCCCACGGCCCAAGACCGGTTGGACCAGGCGTATGACGTGCTGGCGGCGGCCGGTTCGGTCAGTTTGCTGCTGGAGGGCCGAGACCTGCCCGAAGCCGAAAGTGCCTATGTGATCAAGGCCGAGGGGTCTGGGACTACGGATCCGCCAGCTTTCGATGGCACCATCACGGCCAAGATCGCCGGCATCCAGGCCGATGTGCCGACCGTTGCCGTCGACGACACGCTCTATGTCAAGTTGCCGTTTAGCCCGGTGTTCACGCCGGTCGACCCCGAAGACCTCGGTGTGCCCGACCCGGCCCGCCTCTTCGACAGTGAAGTCGGCGTGGTGTCGCTGCTGTCCAAGACCGACTCGGCGGAGTTCGGCGATCAAAGCCGCGTCGGGGACGACGTCGTGCAAGAAGTTACCGGCACGCTGTCTGGCGATCTGATCGTTGACCTGCTCAACGCCGGGACGCAGGACGGCGAGTTCGATGTCGTCTACGGGTTGATTGAAGACGCTTGGGAAGTGCGCACGGTCACGCTGACGGGGGAGTTCTATCCACCGGCGGAGTCGACATACGTGCTGACCATGGACGAATATGGCGTGCCGGTCACGGTCACCGCACCCTGACCGGTTGAGCAGAAGCACTTCGTGAGCAGCGCCGCGGTGAGTACGTCGCCGCACACCACCGGTCGCCGGCCACGAGTGTTGCTCACGGTGGCCGCGCTGGCAGTGATGCTTGCGGCCGCCGACACGTATGTGGTCGTGCTGGCTCTGCCAGACATGATGGCTGGTGCGGGGCTCGGCATCGAGTCGATACAACGCGGCACGCCGATCATCTCCGGATTCCTGCTCGGATACATCGCAGTGCTCCCGTTAATCGGCCGACTGGCCGACATGGTGCCGCGGCGTCGCATTTTGATCGCCTGCCTGCTCATCTTCGCGCTCGGCTCGGCCGTGGCGGCTGTGGCCGTCGAATTGCCAGTCATGGTCGGCGGCCGGTTCTTGCAAGGAGTCGGCGGGGGTGGTCTGGTGCCAGCCACATTGGCTCTCGTCGCTGATTTGTGGCCGCCCGGCAAGCGGGGACTGCCGCTCGGCATCGTCGGTGGGGTGCAAGAACTGGGGGCGGTCATGGGTCCACTGCTCGGGGCGGCCGTGTTGCTCGTCAGCACCTGGCGGGGCATCTTCTGGCTCAACGCGGCACTCGGGCTGCTGTTTTGTCTGGGTGTGTGGGAGACGAGCCGATCCAGCGACGCCCCCAACCCCTCTGTCGCTCCGCGGCGGTCCACTGCGCTGACGGCGATCATCCTCATCATCGCCGCCATCGGGGCAGGATTGCTCGTCTTGACGCTGGTACCGCCGGATTCGCTGGTGACCTCGGTGACCTACGGCGAACCCTTCGTCCCCTTTGCCGATGGCTCGCAATCGCGGGTCGCCACGCCGATTGGGGCGCTGACCGCGCTGGTGCTCGTGGTCTTGGTGGCCGTGACCTCCCTTCGGTGGCTGCCCATCTTGGTGCGGGCAGATCTGCTCGGCGCGACGCTGATCGCAGTCGCCCTCGGCAGTGTGGTGCTGACCTTCGCGACCGCAGACCCCGAGGTGGAAGTGCTGGGGCCGTGGGGTTGGTGGTTGGCTCCTATCGGCGCGCTGGCCTTGATCGGCTTCCTCATCCGGCAGCGCACTGCCGCCGACCCGCTGATCGGCACCGATGTCGTCCGCGCCCGCGTCTGGCCGGCGCTGCTCGTGAGCGTCCTGGTCGGAGCGGCCATCGTCGCGATCGTGGTCGATGTGCCGCTGTTGGCCCGGCTCGATGGCGAGTCAACGCAGACCCAGGCCGCCTTCTTCCTGGTGCGCTTCCTGCTTGCTGTGCCGGTCGGCGCAGTGATCGGGGGGTGGCTGCTGCGGTGGCTCGGCCCCGGGTTGGTCGCCGCGCCGGGCCTGGCGCTGTCCGCCTGGGCGTTGTGGTCCATGACGAGTTGGACGGTCGCATCGCTGGGCGAGGGCGGCGTCACGACACTGACGCTGGCGGCGGCCGGATTCGGCGTGGGGTTGGCGATTGCCCCGGTCAACGACGCCGCACTTGCTGATGCCCCCACCACCGCTCACGGCACCGTCAGCTCGCTGGTGGTGGTGGCTCGCATGGTCGGCATGGTCGTGGGCCTGGCGCTGCTGACCGCGATCGGGCTGCGCCGGTTTTATGAGGCGGTAGCGCTGTTACCCGACCCAGGTGACTCCCAAGCCCTGCTCGACGCCGGAGTCGTGCAAGTGCAGACCGTCTTCATGGGAGCCTCATGTGCTGCTGGGCTTGCTGCGGTGCTGGCGCTCGCGCTCGGCTGGCGCCGCTCCCGCGGTGAGGCGAATGACCGCATACCGCTCTCTTCGAGGGGTGCCCGAAACGGTGCACGGCCTGACAGACTGCCCAGATGAGTTCTTCGCTGCGCCTGGTGGGCGATCCCGAAGCAGATCGGCTGCTCACTGACAATCCGTTCGCGTTGCTGGTCGGCATGTTGCTCGACCAGCAGATTCCGATGGAGGTGGCGTTTGCCGGCCCCCGCAAACTGCAGGAGCGGCTGGGCTGCGTCGATGCGGCCATGATCGCGATGATGGACCCGGAGGAGTTTGTAGCGGTGTGCGCGACTCCGCCTGCGGTGCACCGCTTCCCGGCGTCGATGGGCGCACGGGTCCATGACCTGGCGACTGCCATCATGCGGGACTACCAGGGTGACACGGAAGCCATGTGGGTCGACGGTCAACCCAGTGGCGCGGTTGTCTTGAAGCGGCTCAAAGCCCTGCCCGGTTTCGGCGACCAGAAGGCTCGGATCTTCCTCGCGTTGTTGGGCAAGCAGCGAGGTCTGCAGGCGCTGGGGTGGCGAGAAGCGGCCGGGGACTATGGCCGCGATGAGGCGCGTATGTCGATCGCTGACGTCGTCGACGACGCCACCATGGCCGAAGTACGGGTGTGGAAGAAGGAGAAGAAGGCGGCCGCCAAGGCTGCGAAACAGCCCTTGTGAGCAGCGTCTGGACCCAGCGGGGCATGCCCGCCCTGATCGGGGTCACCATCACAGGATTTGCGGGGTACGGGGCGCTGTTGCCGACCAGCCCACTATGGGCTGTCAACGGCGGGGCCACCGAAGCCGGCGCGGGGTTGGTCAACGGTGTGCTGCTGCTCTTCACCGTGTTGACCCAGTTGTTCGTGCCCGGGCTGCTGCGCCGATACGGCTGGGCGGTGGTGATGAGCGCTGGGATGCTGCTGATGGGGTTGCCCGCGCTGGCTCACATTCTCAGCGACTCCTTGTGGCCGATCCTTGTGCTGTCGGCCATCCGGGGGGTCGGGTTCGGCATCCTGACGGTGACGGGCAGCGCCGCGGTGGCCGAACTGGTCGAGCCGGCACGACGTGGGGCTGCGATCGGGGCCTACGGGCTGGCCATAGCCGCGCCCAACTTGATCTTGCTGCCGTTGGCGCCGTGGGTGGCCCAGACCTGGGGCTTCACCTGGGTATTCGTGGTGGCTGCTCTGCCGCTGCTCGGCATACCGGCAGTGGTAGCTCTGGGGCCGGTGCTGCAGGGCCCGCCGGAGGAGCCTGACGTGTCGATCGGGCAGAACGACGCGATCGACACTCACAACATGGACATGCGGACCGCGTCGGTGCGGCTACTGCGACCTACCATCTTGTTGCTCGGTGTCACGCTGAGCGGCGGAGCGTTGACGACCTTTGCCCCGCAAATGGTCGACAGCGCGGCGGCTTCGACGGCCGCGCTCTTCGGGATCGGTGCCACCGCTGCGTTGGCGAGGTGGGGGATGGGCGGGCTGTCTGACCGCTACGGGAGTCACCGGTTCATCTGGCCGCTGACCCTGTTGACCGTCGTCGGGATGGGCTTGGCCGGGTGGGCCGTCACCACCACGACACCATCGGCCGCCATGCTGCTGGTCTTCGTGATCGCCGCGTGCCTGGTCGGGGTGAGCTATGGCGGCTTGCAGAATCTGACGCTGGTCGTGGCCTTCGAGGTCGTCACGAAGGGGCATTTCCGCCTGGCCAGCGCCGTGTGGAATGTCGGCTTCGATTTGGGGACCGGCCTGGGTTCGGTGCTTGTGGGGTTGCTCGCCGCAGGCTACGGCTTCGGGACAGCTCTCATCGTGGCTGCCGGCGTGAGTGCCCTCACTCTCCCGCTGGCCCTGCGCAGAGGACCCCAACCGACCACCTGACCCCTGAAGGCCCAGTGCTGCGCTCCCCGCAGATGAGTCAAGCGAGCACGGTCGCATTGTGGCGGGTTTCGCGCATGGTGCGCGTGCTGCAGCGCGGCGCAATGCACACAGGGCGGCACAATGCGGTGAATATCTAAGCGAGCGTGATTCTCTCTCTCGACCTTCCGCGCCCGGCTCCG
>JBBSNC010000182.1:0-5436 GCA_038232855.1 Actinomycetales bacterium | reverse complement strand
CCGGCCGCGGGGCCCCCCCGATTGCGGTTGGGCGATTTTCCTCAACCCCGGTGGGGCGGGGTAACGCGCCCCCCCCCGCCCCAACCCCCGCCCACAACGGTCGCTGGTTAGGTGGCGATTCGGGCGCCGGTGATGCGATGGAGTAACAGGGTGCGCCGTTCGTCGCTATCGCCGATGCTCACCCGCACCCGGCCGGCTTCGACCCGATGCGGGCGCACGAGCATCCGCTGTACGCCACCCACGTCATCGACATAGCCGATCCAGACGGCCAGAGCCTCGGCCGAAGCATCGCGCAAGAGCGCAGCGGTGACGACTGCTTCGGTGCTGTGCACGGTGCCGTTGCGGTCGTCCTTTTCGTGCGCCACTCGTACCGACTCGCCCTGACGCATCGAGGCCACAATTTGCTCAGCCACCTGCGGTTCCACGATGCTCATCGCCACGGGTTGACGGGTGCGTCTCGTAGTGCGGTAGTAGCGCCCAGGCGCGAGTGCCACCCCACCATCCGGTCCCTCGGCTACGGGGCCGTATTGCTGCTCGCGCAACAGGTCCAGCACGGTGGGTGCCGGGACGGTACTGATGAGCACAGTGGCGGCAATGCGTCGGAACTGCAACAGCGCCAGCGATCGGTCTGCTTCGACCCGGTCGAGCAGAGCCTCGTCGTCGGAGCGGACGTATGCCGAGCAAACGCCGATCCGGGCCACACCGTGGCGTCGGGCCACATCCCGGATGAGGTAGTCCAGGGGCTGGGGGATGCCAGTGCGGCTGATCGCGGCCAGCTCGGAGAGCACTCGGTCAGCCGACCAGCCGGCGTCGAGGGCGCGGCGCAACGTTGTCTCGGTCAGCCGATGCACGGTGGCACCGCCGCGGGACTCGACGTCGCTGAGCAGCCGCATGACAGATTGGGCTGGGCCATCGAGTCGACCGGGAGCAATCGCCGTCAGGTCGGCCTGCAGCAGGACGTGCTCGACGGCCGGGGGGATGTGGGAGTCCATCGCGGCGATGGCACCCGAGACGTCTTCGGCGATCACGTGTCGACCCGGCGTGGCCAAAGCGCCGCGACCCACGATGCCCGCCCATTCAGCCTCCCGCAGCACCACGGAGACGGCCGGGCTGTTGTCCGAGGCAGCAGCGCGCTGCATCCGGACCGGGTGGTGCCAGCGCAGCAGTTCAATGACGCTATCGACACCCAGGACCAGTCCAGGCGGTTGGGATCTCAGCGCGAGCAAGACATCCCGGCGGCGTTGTCGACCGGCCGGCCAAGATGTCTCGGAGGACAGCGCGTTGATGCGACCGGACTCGGTGTTGCCGACGAGCGAGGAGGCCGCAGAGGTCGAGAGCCACGCCACGGCCAGTCGGGCCCAGCGACGGTGGGCGGGGTCTTCGAGCCAGTCGTCGGCGTCGCCAGTCGGCATCCAGACGTCACCCCCGACTTCGCTGGATTCGTCGCGCGCCAACAGTCCGGCCGCGTGCATGACTTCCAGCAGCCAGGCGGTCTGGGCGGTCGTGATCTCCAGATGCGCGGCGAGCCGGTTGAGATCACGCACCGCGACACCCCCGGCCCGGAGAACCCGCGGAGGCGTGGTGCCCCAGGAGTCGACCACCTCGGCGGCGAGCACTACTAACTCTGCCGCCCGGCCACCAACGGCGGCGTCGGCGACTTCGATGTCGACTACCTTTGATGCAGCGCTGAATTGCGGACCGTGCAGCGCTGACCTCTGGTGCAGCCTCCCCTCTCGCAGTTCCAGGGCCACCTGTCGAGGCAGCACCACGTGCGCCGGATCAAGGCGCTGCAGCAAACCGCGCTCGATCAGTGACTGACCGGCTGCCGCCAACGACCCCTGTGCCGCGTTGGGCTCATGAGAGAGCACACCCGTCGGTGGCCCCCACGCTAGCGCGTCGAGGATGGCGTGTGCGTGCCGGTCCAACCCGGTGATGGCGGTGCGCAACGCGGGCCCACTGGGTGCCCCCGCCAAGACAGGCCCCAGCCCGGCCGGGTCGCCAAGAGCCTCTACTGCTGAGCGCGCAACCTGCAGGCCTTCGGTGCTGCGCCAGAGCAGTGCCAGTGACCACAGGTGGGCCACCTGGGCGTTCACAGTGGCTGAGTCCGCCGGCTCACCCAGTAAGGCTGCGATACTGGAAGGGCTTGGGTCAGTGGCCACGATTGCCGCTTCGAGGGTTTGCAGATGGGCCAAGTCGAGCCCGTCGAGTGCACGTGCTGTGCTGGCCCGGGTGCCCGCGCGGGCGGCCAGGGTGGTGATGTCCGTGGGGGAGGGCCGCGCCAGGTCCGGGCGAGCCGTCAGCAGCATTGACAACTGTTCGTCGCTTCGCTGGCGCAGATCATCGGCGAGCGAGCGGGCACCGGGCTGGGGGCTCACGTGGTTGACCAACCCCGACGGAAGGCGCGCCACCCGATCATGATCAGCGGCCACTGCAAGGGCACTCGGGCCACCGTGCCAGCAAACATGGCACGAGATCGCAGGTCGCCGCGCCGCTGAGCCCGGCGAGCCCAGATGATGCTCATCTGCACATTGGACGGCAGCACCCCCAGCAGCAACCCTGCGCTGGCCAAGCCCGCGATGGGCCGGGTGATCGGTAGCGCCAGGCCGGTGGCGCACGCCAACTCGGCCACCCCGGAACCCATGACCAGCTCCCGCTCATAGGGGTGCAGTGTCGGCGGGATGATCGACTCGAACATTTCTGGCTTGATCAGATGCAGGGTGCCCGAGGTGCCAAACATCGCCACCAAGAGCCACAAATTGGGTGCGCGCATGGGGTCAGACTGACATGCTCCAGCGATGGTCACGGCGCAAGAGCCGCCAGGTGTGGCCGATGAGATGATCCAACCGAGGGCATACGTCGATCAACAGCGCGACATCATCCGCAGCAAGGTGACCGGCTCGACTGCCGAACAGTTCGCGCAGTCCTTGCCGCCGAGCGACATGACGCTGGGTGGGATGCTGCTGCACCTGGCCTTTGCGAAGACTGGTGGTTTTCTCAGGTCGTCACTGGGGATCCGGCCGCTGAGCCTTGGGCCAGCGCACCGTGGGACGACGACGACGATTGGGAGTGGCACGTCGCGGGTGGTCAAGCCTAGACGAGTCGATGGCTGCCTTCGAGGTGAACGTGCAGCGAGCGGACGCCGTGCTGTCATCGCGCGGTCCGGATCACTCGACGGTGCGACCGCGACACTCCGGCGAAGCGCTCAACGTGCGCTGGGTGATGGTGCACATGATCGAGGAGTATGCGCGCCATGCAGGTCATGCAGACCAGATTCGCGAGTCCATCGACGGGCAGACTGGCTGAGCCGACTGAGCGAGGGAGGTCATGTGGGCTGCGCTCCGGTGGTGCCGCGCCGTGACGTGACACGAGCACCAGGGATGTGGCAGTACCCCTGATGGCAAGATCAGGGGGTGCACCCCTCGACCGCCCTGGCCACCGTGCTGATCGATGAGTTGGTGCGGTGCGGCGTCACCGAGATGGTCTTGTGTCCAGGTTCTCGTTCGGCCCCCCTGGCGTATGCCGTATTGGCCGCCGAGCAAGCCGGGCGCCTGCGGTTGCACGTTCGGGTGGATGAACGTACCGCTGGTTTCCTGGCGCTGGGACTGGCGAAGATGAGCCGCCACCCAGCTGCCGTCATCACGACCTCTGGGACGGCGGTGGCCAATCTGCATCCAGCGGTGTTGGAGGCATCGCATGCCTGCGTGCCGCTCATCGTGATGTCGGCGGATCGACCGGCGGAGTTGCGCGGCACGGGCGCAAATCAGACAACGACGCAGCCAGGGATTTTTGCGGGGGCACTGCGGTTCGAGCACGATCAACCGCCTGCGCAGGGCCGATCCGGTGAGCGGGTGTCGTGGCGGTCCACGGTATGCCGAGCACATGCGGCGGCAGTGGGGCATGCGCGTGATGCCGGTCCAGTCCACCTTAATGTCGCCTTCCGCGACCCGCTGGCGCCAGACCTTGCGGGATCGACGGACCGACCAGAGTCGTTGGAGGGTCGAGACGGCGGCGGCCCGTGGGTCTGCGTGTCCGCCGCAGCCCCACCGGGGGCTACCTCGGTGCCCACCACGTCTTCCTCGGAGCGACCGATGCTGCCCGCAGGAACGGGTGAGCCTAGGCATGCCCGGACCTTGATGCTGCTCGGGGATCTGCCCGATCCGGCCATGGCGGCGCAGGCCTTGACTGTTGCCCAGCAAAACGGATGGCCGGTCATCGCCGAGCCGTTCGGGGATCGCGGTGGCGACTGCACCAGCGTCGTGTTGCCGCATGGCCCGCTGGTGCTCGCGGACCTGAATTTCGTCGCGAATCATCTGCCGGATCGGGTGCTCACGGTCGGGCGGCTCACCCTGCACCGCGAGTGTGCTGCGCTGCTGCGAATGAGCGATGACGGCCTGGCGGTCGAGCAGGTCAGTGCCACCGCTCAGTGGAGCGACCCTGCGCACGTCGTCTCGCACGTGCATTCTTGGTCAAGCTTCGTTGCCGGTGAGGCATCGATCACCGACCAAGACTGGGCAGCGGTCTGGCGTCAGGCTGGGCAGGCGTTGGCGGCCCGGCTCGGCCAGATCCAGCATGCCGAGCCATCTGGTGTTGCGGTTGCTGGCGCGGTACTAGCGGCTTTAGGCAGTGAAGACACACTGGTCGTGGGGTCCTCCAACGCGCCGCGAGACCTCAGCCTTGCCGACCCCGGTCACCTACAGCGCCCGAGGATTGTCGGCAACCGAGGGCTTGCGGGCATTGACGGCACCGTCTCGACCGCGCTCGGGATTGCTACCTCTGGTGGGGGCGATGGGCGCACGGTCGCACTGATGGGCGACTTGACCTTTGAGCACGACCTCAACGGTCTGCTGATCGGGCCGAACGAGCCACGACCAGACCTGCTGATCGTGGTCGTCAACGACGGCGGTGGTGGCATCTTCGCCACCCTTGAATACGGAGATCCGGCCCGCGCAGAGGGTTTTGAGCGCCTCTTCGGCACACCCACCGGCACCGATCTAGGCCGCCTCTGCGCAGGCATGGGCGTAGCGCACCAGGCTGTCGGAACGCTGCCTGACCTTGCGGCAGCCCTGCACGACCACACCGGGGACATCGAGGTCATCGAGGTCACCATGGACGCCCAGGCTGACCAGGCCGCCCGCCGACAGTGGCGCGAACGGGCAGCAAACCCATGCCCTTAGAAGCCGCTGGTGCCGTAGGGCTCGGTGTCGGCGCGCATCGACCGGGACAACTCCCGCACCGCACCGTCGCGGTGTTGCTGGACGAGGCCGGCGGCGGCCTGTGAACTGATTGACCGTCCGCCGAGGTATGCCGACCCGAGGACCTGCACGCCCATGCTCAGGTCGGCCTCGGCATCGCTGGGGTCACAGGTCCCGACGCCCTGGTTGTTGACGACGAGTCGCCAACACCGGGCATTCCACGGGCACACGTCGTCGGTCACCT
>JBBSNC010000181.1:0-5446 GCA_038232855.1 Actinomycetales bacterium | reverse complement strand
CTGGCGATCGCAGCGCACGTTTCGGCGACCTTCCCGGCGTCGAGTGCATCCACGTGGGATGAGCGCCTACGCGTGCGCGCTGCCGCATCGGCTCCGAGCGGCCCGGCGCCTCGCTCTGGTGCTAGTCCGCAAGCGGATCCTTTCCGGACACCTCGAGACACGTCTACGAGCCGGGGGAGACGTGCGTCCGAGATCCTGCTCAGTGAGGGGTGTGAACGAAACCCCTACTTGGGCCCGTTTCGGACGGAGCGCGAACAGATTTGAGCGGTCAGTCACCCCCGGTCGGTGTCGAGTGCCGATGTGTCGCGTTTGAGCGGCAGTGTGATGGGACATCGAGGTGCTGCTGAGGCCTGCCTCTCGAGTCCGTACGGTTATACGGTTGCTGCGGCGTCGGGGGCGGAGCCAGCGACGTATTCTCAGATGTGACGTCGGGCCGCAAGACCGCGGTGTAATCACAGTCAATCAAGCACCCGGAAGCCTTCGAAGAATTTTTGAGAGATCTTGGGGGGACGACACGAGCACCTCCATCGTTGTCGGAAGGATCAACACGATGGCCGAGATCGGGGTTGCCGGGGCTGAGGCCCCGACCCGCCTTGATAAGCGTTGCCTAGAACCCGTTCGAGGGAATCCTTTTGATTGGGCTGAGACATCTGAGGAGCGACAAGGGGTCGAGGCCTTAGATCGGCTCGCCGTTGACGGAGATCTCGTGTGTAACATCCTGGGTCCCGCGCGTGCTACGGCGCCTCCGTTGATGGGAGGACCTACCGTTAGCCGACGCTCTCGAGGAACCGTGGAGTGAATGCCAGCACAAGCGCTAACACCAGCAGTGTTTGGGCCTGATGGGAGGTAGAACGATGACGAGCGTGCGATTGGCTGTGCACATGTGAACGAGACGCGTTTGCAGCCGCTGAATGTCGTCCGAGGTGTCAGAACGACCCCTTCCGCGGGAGGATGGGCTGCACGACGGTGATTGGAGTTTCCGGTGCAAAAGCAACTACTGACCATTTACCTCAGCGACCACCTAACCGGTGCCACCGGCGCAGTACAACGACTGTCGCAAATGACCTCCCAGCACACCGACCTGGACATGCACGCGGAACTGGTCACACTGACCTCGCAGATCAAGCAGGATCGGGCGGTCCTGCTCGACATCATCGAGCGAGTCGGGGTCCGACCGCAGCGTCACAAGTTGGTCGCCGGTCGATTCGGTGAGGCGCTGGGGCGGGTGAAGCGCAACGGCCGGGTGTGGTCCCGTTCCCCGTTGACACCACTGGTCGAGATCGAAGCGATCCAAGCAGGGGTTGCCGCAAAGCTCAGCCTCTGGCAGAGCCTGGGTGCGCACGCCGACACCCTCGGCCTGGATGTGGATGACCTGGCGGATCTGCAAGATCGGGCCCGGACCCAGTTGCTGGTGCTTGAGCAGTGCCATGCTGGGCTGACGGCCGGAGCGTTCGCCGACTGAGGTTGAGCGCCGGAGTCGACCGCCCCGATCGCGTCGGGCCTACCAACAGTGCTCAGCGACCGTAGCGAGAGAGCGGTTTCGTGACGCTGCGTGCTCGCGCGAGGATCCAGGCACAACACCCATTTGTCTACGACGCGCCGGCAAAGGCTAGGTGCTGCTGTTGCAGTGTTGACCGAGTTGGTCTTGGACCGTTTCTAGGAGTTCATCCCAGGAGTCCACGAACTTCTGGACACCTTCTTCTTCGAGCAGTTCGACCACCTCGGTGTAGGAGACCCCTACCCGTTTCAGCTCCTCTAGGACCCGGTGCGCGTGCTCGTAGTTGTTGGTCACCGTGTCCCCGATGATCTGGCCGTGGTCGGCTACCGCGTCCAGCGTCTTGGCGGGCATGGTGTTGACCGTCTTGGGTGCGACGAGGTCTACGACATACATCGTGTCTTGGTAGTCCTCGTTTTTGACCCCGGTCGAGGCCCACAGGGGCCGCTGCACATTGGCCCCCGCATCGGCCAACTTTTGCCACCGCCTCGTGGAAAATGTTTCTTCGAACGCTTGGTAGGCCAAGCGGGCGTTGGCCACCGCGACCGTGCCCCGCAGCGCGAGGGCCTGCTCGGTGCCGATGTCTTCGAGCCGCTTGTCGACCTCGCCGTCCACCCGGGACACGAAGAACGAGGCGACGGACTGCACATCGGAAATATCCACGTTGTCTTGGTGGGCCTGCTCCAGCCCGGTGAGGAAGGCGTCCATCACCTGCCGGTAGCGGTCCAGGGAAAAGATGAGCGTGACGTTGACGCTCATACCCCGGGCGATGGTCGCTGTGATCGCCGCCAAACCGGCTTCGGTGGCGGGGATCTTGATGAACAAGTTCGGTCGGTCTACTTCTTTCCACAACCGTTCGGCCATCCCTTCGGTGTCCGCAGTGGCCGAAGCCATCCCCGGGTCCACCTCGATCGAGACCCGACCATCGACCCCGTCGGTACGCTCGTACACCGGGCGCAGTACGTCGCACGCGTTGCGCACGTCTTCGGTGGTCAAAGCGAAAACCGCTTCATCGACGCCGGCACCCCGATCGGCCAACTCACGGACCTGGTCGTTGTAGGCCCCACCTTCGGCTAACGCCGAAGCGAAGATCGTCGGATTGGTCGTCACCCCCACCACGTGCTTTTCCTGGACCAGTCCTGCGAGATCACCGTCCTGGATCATCGACCGGTTCAAGTCATCCAGCCAAATCGAGACACCCTGCGCGCTAAGCGCGGCCAGTGGGCTTTCAGCAATGGTCTTCTCTGTAGTGCTCATCATGTTCTCCTCACGCTAGGGTCAAATTATCTGACTAGTAGTTGTTGTGCCGCCGCCGGTATCGGTGAGTTTTGGCCCCGACACACCTTGGTAGCCGCAGACCAGTCATTACGAAGTCACTCACCCACAAGATTAGCGGCAATCAACGTGCGCTCCTCGCGATCCCACAGCAAAACCGCGGCCCTTTGAACGAGACCAACTAAGACTGCAGCAGCCCGGAACGCCAAGCCACTCTTCGGTGGCATCGCTGGAATGCGCCGCGCAGCGATGCTTCGAACAGCTCGGTGACCGCTGTGTGCGGAGGGCAGTTCACGAGCCGAGGATCAGCCCCCTGCACCGATTGCGCCGAAGTGGATCTGGGTGGGGGTCTTGGATGCTGTCGTGATCGGTGCGGTGGCGCAGGCCCAGCCCGGTCTGCCCGTCATCGTCGTTATTGCTGTTGGGCTGCTCCTGCTGTCGGCGGCTTCCGAGTGCCCTCTACCGACTTCACCGTGACCCGGGTGCCGACCCGAAATGGGGGTCTGGGGCGTAGCCCCCGCAGCTCGTGTATTAGAAGATCGACCCGTGCAGGCGAAAGAACTGCGCCAGTGCGCCTAGGTCGCGGTGGACAGCTACGGCGCCGGCGGTGCGTAGTTCATCTTCAGAGATCCCGCCAGTGAGCACACCGATACACCTCATCCCAACATCGTCGGCGGCCCGCACGTCCCAGACCGAGTCGCCCACGACGATTGCGGTGGTGGCGTTGACCGACTTTAGGACGGCATCGAAGATCTTGCCGTCGGGTTTGCTGACGTCGACCTCAGAGCCGGTCATCGTCAGCGTCAGGCGGGAGGCATCGTCAAGGACGTCGAGCAATCTGCTGGTGAGTTCACGGTCACCGGACGTGGCCAGCACCACCTGCAGTCCTGCGTCCCGCAACGTTGCCAATAACTCGTCGGCACCCGGGGTGGGGGTGATCGCGCCGAAGTGTTCGCCGAGGTGTTCTGGGTGCCGGCTGCGCAGTTCGTCACCGACGGCATCCTCTACCTGTTGACCAGCCACTTCAGCCACCAGCCGGTCGCCGCCCATCCCAATGGCACGGTGTATCCGGTGGGCCGCCATGATCAGCCCCACGTCACGAAAAGCCGCCTGCCAGGCCAGGGTGTGGACGTAGACGGAGTCAACCAGGGTGCCATCCAGGTCGAAGATCACCGTGTCGAGTTTGCGATCGCGCCCGTGCTCAGGAATCGGCATAGCCTCAGCCTAGGCGGACGGAATTTGGCAGCTAGTTCCCTCCCCTACGAAGAGCCATGACCTGGGCTGCCTGCCGACTGTTTGACAGCAGAGCCTGACCTCACTCCTGGTCCCCATTGGGGAGACCAACGAGGGTCGGGCTCATCACTCGGACCGGTATCCTGCTTCGATCACGGATTCTGCCCCTGTAATGGGTGCCGATACGCGCAGGAGCGCTCAGTCCCAGGCCGGGCAGTGGCAGCCTCGACGTGTGCAATTGGGGAGCCTGCACCGGTGACCGATCCCCGTACGGGCACTGATGAACACGACTTCTGACATCTGCTGCAGCCGACTTCTGAAAATGACACTCATGGTGGTCGTGCTTAGACAGGATGTTCGAAAAGCCGGGACCGTTGCTGACGCCCCCACCCGGTCAGCATCGCCTCGAAGACGGCGCTCTCCTCGTTCAGATGAGCCACTCCAGCGACCAGGACCAGCCCCGCCGAGCCGGGTATGCCGAGCCCGTGGGACTCTCTGGCCGAGGCCTACGAGGACACCCGGGTCGTCTACGCCACCGCTACGGTGCAGCAGCCACCAGCTGCAGCTGGCTGATCCCGGGCGGTCACCAGGTCGGGGTCCAGGTCCAGGTAGCTCGGCGACCTCACGCGGGCTGACGCCGGTCTCGAACGCCTCCCGCAGCTCCTCGTCCTCGAGCCCTGCGACCAGCGCGTCGCCGCTGCGCCCCCTCACCAGCTTCATATTCGTCCGTACGCCGCCCGGCGGCCAGGAATTCACCGGAATTGCTCCGGATGAAGGTGACCGCCGACCGGGTGTGATCCGTAATACCTAGTGACAGATACCTAGCGTCCCTCGAACGGGGGGGAACGCTCGGCGTTCCCCCCCGTTCGAGTGGTGGCGTTGGCCGAGTGCGGCACCCACGCCATGTTCGAGGCGGTGATCGGGCCGTACACGACCTCGGAGAACGCGCTGTCGGCCGACCTGTTGCCTCGATTGGCTCCGGGGATGTTGTGCCTGGCCGACCGCGGCTTCTACAGCTTCACCGCCTGGGCGAACGCTGCCGCCACCGGCGCCGACCTGTTGTGGCGGGTCAAGGACAACCTCAAGCTCGAGCCGGTCACCGACCTGCCAGACGGGTCCTGGCTGGCTGATGTCTTCGACTCCGTCGCCGACCGCCGCCAAGCCCACCCCACGCGGGTCCG
Source organism: Actinomycetales bacterium (assembly GCA_038232855.1). Classification (GTDB taxonomy): domain Bacteria; phylum Actinomycetota; class Actinomycetes; order Actinomycetales; family Dermatophilaceae; genus Ornithinicoccus. The sequence goes on along the minus strand of JBBSNC010000181.1, from coordinate 262 downwards.
AGTGATCGAATACACCGTCGGCGACGGCCGCGAACCCGCCGGACCGTACCGGCTTCTCACCACGATCCTGGACCACGAGGAGGCACCTGCCGCCGAACTGGCCGGCGCCTATGCGCAGCGTTGGGAGATCGAGACCGCCTTCGACGAACTCAAAACCCACCAGCGCGGACCCCGGCAGGTGCTGCGCTCGAAGTCACCCGAGCTGGTGACCCAAGAGATCTGGGGCCACCTGTGCTGCCACTACGCGATCCGCACGCTGATG
>JBBSNC010000180.1:0-5518 GCA_038232855.1 Actinomycetales bacterium | reverse complement strand
GTCGCTGCGATTGCGCGGGTAGCCCAGCGCGTCGTCGACACGAAACGGGCCGGTCATGACGTGGCCGTGGTCGTCTCGGCCATGGGCGACACCACGGATGAGTTGCTGGATCTAGCCAAAGCGGTCAGTCAGGGCCCCCCACCCGAGCGCGAGATGGATATCTTGCTCACGGCCGGGGAGCGGATCTCGATGGCTTTGTTGGCGATGGCGATCGAACAGCTCGGTGAGCGCGCCTTTTCTTTCACTGGCGATCAGGCGGGTATGCGGACCGACCGGTCGCACGGCCGGGCACGGCTGTTGGATGTCACTCCCGGTCGAATCCAACGAACGCTGGAAGCCAACGCGATTGCCATCGTGGCCGGGTTCCAGGGCATCTCCGAAGACGAGGACGTCACCACGTTGGGACGTGGTGGTTCAGACACGACAGCGGTGGCCCTCGCCGCGGCACTGCAGGCCGACGTCTGCGAGATCTACACCGACGTCGACGGCCTCTACACAGCTGATCCGCGGATCGTCCCCGCAGCGAGCCGGGTCAAACGGATCACCATCGAAGAGACGCTGGAGATGGCTGCCCAAGGCGCCAAGATCCTGCATCTGCGGGCAGTGGAGTACGCGCGGCGCTTCAACGTCCCGATCCACGTCCGATCCTCCTTCTCTGACCAAGAAGGAACGTGGATCCTGGTGGGCCGCCCCTTGACCTCAGTGGAGGATGACGACATGGAAGAACCCTTAATCTCTGGCATTGCGCACGAGAAGTCTTTGGGAAAGATCACGGCTGTCGGCATACCGGACGTTCCTGGCGCAGCGGCGGCCGTGGTCGGCGCAGTGGCCGCGATCGGCGTGTCCATCGACATGATCGTGCAAAACGTCTCGACGTCCTCGCAGCGCTCGGACATCTCCTTCACGCTGCCCGAAGAAGACGGTCAACGCGCGGTGGCCGCAATCCAGGCCATCCAGCAGGAGCTCGGGCTGGCCGACGTCCTGTACACCTCGCACATCGGCAAGTTATCCCTCATCGGGGCCGGGTTGCGGTCCAACCCCACCGTGGCCCATCGTCTCTTTGAGGCCTTAGCCGGGGCCGGGGTCAATATCGAAATGATCTCGACGAGCGAGATCCGTATCTCCGTCATCACCGATCAGGAGCGCCTGGCCGAAGCGGTGCGGGCGGTACACACGGCATTTCACTTGGATGCCGATAGCGAGGCCGTGGTCTACGGCGGATCGGGGCGATGAACATGCACGCAGGAGCCCACCTCGCGGTTGTCGGCGCCACCGGTCAGGTCGGTACAGTCATGCGCAGGTTGTTGGCGCAGCGCGATGTGCCCGTGGCCAGCGTTCGGTATTTCGCCTCCGCGCGTAGCGCTGGCACCGAACTGCCGTGGGAAGGACGCTGGGACAACGCCCCGTATGCCGGCACGCCTCGACAGATCCTGGTGGAGGACCTCGGCGACCTCGATGTCGACCTGTCCGGGATTGACATTGCGGTCTTCTCAGCCGGCGGTGGCACCTCGAAGGAGCACGCACCTCGCTTCGCCGAAGCCGGCGCGATCGTAGTGGACAACTCTTCGGCATGGCGGATGGATGACCGGGTGCCACTGGTGGTCAGCGAGGTCAACCCCGAGGCGTTGGAGCAGGCCAAGGCCGATGGCGGCATCGGGATCGTGGCCAACCCGAACTGCACCACGATGGCGGCCATGCCCGCGCTCAGGGCGCTGCATGACGTGGCGGGGTTGCAACGTCTGATCGTGTCGACATACCAAGCCGTGTCTGGTTCCGGCTTGTCCGGCGTCACCGAGTTGGCCGGTCAAGTGCGAGCAGGAGTGGATGGCAACATGGAGTCCCTGGCCCACGATGGCATGGCCATCTCATTGCCCGAACCAGCCGTCTACACCGACCCGATCGCGTTCAACGTCATCCCGTATGCAGGTGACCTAGTCGAGGACGGGTCGCTGGAGACCTCGGAGGAGCAGAAGTTGCGGTTTGAATCTCGCAAGATCCTCGGGCTGCCGGACTTGGCTGTCGCGGGCACCTGCGTGCGAGTGCCCGTATTTTCCGGGCACAGTCTGGCCGTGCACGCCGAGTTCGCTGAGCCGATCACCCCGGCTCAGGCCCGCGCGGTGCTCCAGGATGCACCCGGTGTGGTGCTCAGCGACATCCCGACCCCGCTGATGGGGGCTGGTCAGGACCCGACGTACGTCGGGCGCATCCGAGCGGACCAGTCAGTGCCCGATGGTCGCGGTCTGGTGATGTTCATCGTCGGCGACAACCTTCGCAAGGGCGCGGCCCTCAACGCGATCCAGATCGTCGAAACGTTGGTCTCACAAGCCTGAGGTGTGCTTAGCGGCAAGAGCGACCTCAGTCAGCGACGCTTCGTTTCGCTGCGGTCAGCCGGGAGCCGCCTTTCCTCAGGTATCTGCAAGTCGTCACACAGGGCCAGCCACACGCGGCGCACCGGCTCCCCCGATTCGATGGCTTCGACTGCGGTCCGGTCGCCGATGGCATGAATGGCGTGCGCGCTTGCCAGGGATCGGCCATAGGGACCGCCGAACTCCTGCTCCAGCAGCGCCCAAAACTCACTCAGCCTCATGGCGGCAGAGGCTACGCGATGACTGTCCTCACTGACAGAGAAGGGTCCTTGCTGCTCGACTGATGCCTTCAGAGCTGACAGGTGCCGCGTCCAGCCACGGCATACGTCATCGCAGGTGGCAGTGTCGCACCGACGCAGACTGGGCTGTTGTGTGGCCGGCGCTTCGACATCTGGACTAGATCGAGAACTCGAGTAACTGAAGAATCGCAGTCTTGGCTGCGCTGGACAGTTCCTTACAGGTCTGTCGGAGCTGAGTGAGATGATGCTTCACAAAGGTGATCGTGGACCGTTCGACATATCAGGACACGGTTCAGTTATGCATGGCAGTCAGCGAACTGGCGGTCAGCGAAGCGCAGTCAGGAAACGGAGATCGGCGATGAGCGAGAAGCCCGAATTGCAGTGGTGGCAGAAGATCTTGGTGGCCCTGAAGGTCTGGCGCCCGCCGCACCGCACCAAGCACCACGAGGTGCGTGATATGCCGCGCCCGGAGGCACCGCCAGTGACCGGGGCCTATGGCAACACGGTGGTTCAAGACGGCCCCACCCGCCGGGTGCCGCAGCGCGGGGACAACCAACACTGAGCGACGTCCTTGAGCGATTCTCTGCGCCGACCCGGGCATGGTTCTCGGCGTCTTTCGCCGGGCCCACGGACGCCCAGATCGGCGCCTGGGATGCCATCAGTCGTGGTGAGCACACCCTCGTCGTCGCCCCCACCGGCTCCGGCAAGACGCTCTCCGCGTTCCTCTGGGCCATCGACCGGCTGTGGGCGGTCCCACATCCTCCCGACACGCCACGATGCCGGGTGCTCTATGTCTCACCCTTGAAGGCACTGGCTGTCGATGTCGAGCGAAATTTACGCTCCCCGCTAGTCGGCATACGGCATGCGGCACATCGCCTCGGGCAGCCGGTGGATGACCTCTCGGTCGCCATCCGTTCGGGCGACACTCCGGCCACCGAGCGCCGGGCGTTTGCCAAGCACGGCGCCGATGTCCTTATCACGACGCCAGAGTCGCTCTTTCTGCTGATGACGTCAGCCGCTCGCAGCGCCCTGGCCGGCATCGAGACGGTCATCGTTGATGAAGTGCACGCGGTCGCTGGCACCAAGCGCGGCGCCCACTTGGCGGTCACGTTGGATCGGTTGGACCACCACCTTGCTCAGCCTGCTCAACGGATTGGCCTTTCGGCAACCGTTCGACCGGTCGAGGAGGTCGCTCGCTATCTCGCCGGCGGCCGACCCGTCACCACCGTGCAGCCTCCGTCGCACAAGAAATGGGACCTGCGGATCAACGTCCCGGTCGCAGACATGACCGATCCTGGGTACGTCGAGCACATTGATGCCACAGACCACCAACCGACTCCCCCAGATCCCCAGCCGGCGGGTGATGACGGCGCGCAACGCGACCTCGGTGACGACTTCACAGCTGGTAAGGGGCCCGTCCTGCCCAGCCTTGACGGCGAAGAAGACCTTTGGAGCCCCTCGCCAGACACCACCGAGCGAGCCTCGATCTGGCCGCACGTCGAGCACAAGGTCGTCGACCTGGTCACGGAGCAGACCTCCACGCTGGTCTTCGCCAACTCGCGTCGCCTCGCCGAGCGGCTGACGTCGCGGCTCAACGAAATTTGGGCTGGCCGCACGGGCGCGGAGTTGCCCGAGTCAGACGGCCCGCCGGCGCAGGTGATGGCACAGTCCGACACCTCGACCGGTGCTGCTGGCGTCTTGGCCCGGGCGCACCACGGCTCGGTCAGCAAGGAGCATCGAGCCGAGATCGAGGATGCGCTGAAGTCCGGCCGCCTCCCAGCAGTGGTAGCAACGAGTTCCCTGGAACTTGGCATCGACATGGGCGCCGTCGATTTGGTGGTCCAGATCGAATCCCCGCCGAGCGTGGCCAGCGGCTTGCAGCGAGTGGGGCGGGCTGGCCACCAGGTCGGCGCGACCTCGCACGGGGCGTTCTTCCCCAAGCATCGCGGGGACCTGGTGCAAACCGCCGTCGTGGTCGAACGGATGCGGTCCGGGCAGATCGAGGCACTGCAGGTGCTGCGCAATCCCCTGGACGTGCTGGCCCAGCAGATCGTCGCGATGGCTGCCATGAACGAATGGTCGGTCAATGACCTGTTCGACCTGATCCGCCGTAGCGCCTCCTACTCCGCGCTGCCCAGGCCGCTGTTCGAGGCCACGATCGACATGCTCTCCGGGCGGTATCCGGGCGAAGACTTCGCCGATCTTCGCCCTCGCGTGGTTTGGGACCGGGTCAACGACACCGTCACCGCACGACGCGGCGCACAACTGCTGGCGGTGACCTCCGGAGGCACGATCCCCGACCGCGGGTTGTATGCCGTGATGCTGGCAACCGGCGACGGCCCTGGCAGGCGCGTCGGTGAGCTCGATGAGGAGATGGTCTATGAGTCGCGGGTCGGTGATGTCTTCACCCTGGGCACGACATCCTGGCGGATCGAAGACATCACCCGCGACCAGGTCTTGGTTACCCCAGCCCCGGGCCAGATTGGCCGGCTGCCGTTCTGGAAGGGTGACGCGATCGGTCGTCCGGCCGAGCTCGGAAGCGCCGTCGGCGCCTTCATGCGCGAGATGTCGAACATCCCGCGCCCCCAGGCCGAGAAGGTCCTGGCCGAGCGCGGACTCGACACTTATGCCGCCGCAAACCTGTTGGACTACCTCGGCGAACAACGTGAGGAAGCAGGCCGAGTCCCGGATGACCGCACCCTGGTGGTGGAGCGATTCCGCGATGAGATGGGTGACTGGCGAGTCGTCATACACAGCCCGTTTGGCACTCCGGTTCACGCACCGTGGGCGCTGTGCGTGGCAGCCCGAATGCGGGAACGCTTCGGCGCTGACGTGCAGGCGATGGCCGCCGACGACGGAATCGTGCTGCGGTTGCCTGACCTCATCGACGACGCCGACGAGAAGTCGACGTTT
>JBBSNC010000179.1:0-5560 GCA_038232855.1 Actinomycetales bacterium | reverse complement strand
TGGATGCGCTCGATGCGCTAGGGGACTGGCGGCGCGCATTGCCCAATCACTATGCGCGAGAGTGGGTGGGGCTTTTCGGTCCCGATGCCGACTACTGGGCGTTGCTGCCCGGCACCCTGTGGGCGTTGTTGTGGGGCACCGTCTTTGTTGCACTGGCCTATGGGCACTTCGGCCGCAAGGACGTGTTGAGTTAGCCCGCGCCGATCAGTCGAAGCGGACCGCTGAGACCGTCTGAACCAACTCGAAGCCGACGACTTCGGCCAGCCTGTTCGATCCGAGGTTGTCGACGTTGCAGTTGTATAACGGGACTCGCCCGGCTGCCAGTTGCTGCCGGGCCAGCGCGGCCACCGCGGCGGTCCCCAGTCCCTGACTGCGCATGTCCGGTCGAGTCAGGATTCCGACATCGTCGAAGTTCGGGTTGACATCCCACGGCCTCGTGCTGGCGTATGCCGAGATCGCGCCCTGCTGGTCCAGCGTCACGAGGATGACGGGGTCAAGATCGCCCATCTCGAGCTCGGCTTCATCGAGGTCGGCCTCGGGACAGGCGTCGATGAAATCCTGAATCAACGCGCAGTCCGCAGGGTTGTCCCGACTCAGCACCTGGAGATCGGCGGTCCCGGAGTCGATGTCGTGAGGTGGGCTCAGCAGCAGTCTGAATCTGCCCTGCCCGCTGAACGTGCCGCCCAGTTCGGCCGCTTCCTGCGCGAAGTCGTCGTTGCTGATCGCGGCGTTTCTCACGAGCGTTGCGAGCCGGGGGGCGAGCGCGGGCGAGCACCAGATGACGGTGCGCTCACCCATCGGATAGGCCACCGCATTCCTCGACCCCTCCCGGCTGGGGGAGGCCACGACGCTGGTTCCCGTGGGCGGCTCGGCCCCGAGGTCTCGGGCTACGGCCTCCTCGACGGCTTTCCTGAAGGAGGTTGAGGCGGGGCTTGGACCTGAATCCATAGCCGCATTATTCGACGCGGATCGGCCGGTGGCTACCGAAATGTCGCGACAATTCTCTTTCCCGGTGTCGGTGCTGAGGTGTAGATGTAGAAGCCTGACGGATCGTCCGCCAGTGCAGACAAGGAGGCCATGATGACCACCCGCGACGTTCCCTGGGACGAAGGAACCCCCTGTTGGCTCGACGCTCAGGTCGATGACCCGCAAGCGGCGGCAGAGTTTTACAGCCAGTTGTTTGGCTGGGAGATTGCCGACACCGGCCCGGACTTCGGCCACTACCAGATGGCCTCGTTGGACGGGCGGGCGGTGGCAGGCATCGGTGGCAAACAGGGCGCTGACCTGCCCTCGGTCTGGTCGACATACCTGGCGACCGATGACGTGGAAGCAGCGGTGGAGCGCGTCAGCTCCGCTGGGGGAACCGTGATGATGCCGCCGATGGATGTGGGTTCCATGGGCCGCATGACCTTTGCGGTCGACCCGGCTGGGGCGACGTCTTCGGCTTTCGGGCCACTGAGGTCGGCGATGGCGAGTCCTACACCTACAGCACCTTGACCCTTCCGGACCAGGAGGACTCAATCGCCGGGATTCATCAAGACCCTGGCGTGCCGACTGCGATGGCGCCGCATTGGTTGGCCCGGTTCGCGGTCGCCGACTGTGACGCAAGCATTGCCCAGGCTAAAGATCTGGGTGTGCAGATCCTGATGGAGCCAATGGAGAGCGAGTTCGGGCGTATGTCGGTCGTGGCCGCGCCTCAGGGTGAGATCTTGGGCATCATCGGTATTGGCTCATCGCAGGAGGAGAGCGCCTAGGATGCCGGGAGGCACCGTGCTCAGTCAGTCGTGGCGTCTTCGGGACTAGGCACAACCCGCAGTTGTGTCTGTAGTTGCGGCACCAGTTCCTCCAGCAACTCGTCCAGATCCTGAGTGGTCAGGGCCGGATAGAAGCCGGTGGCGTCAGGGGCACGGTAGTACACGCCGGCTGGCCGTTGCTTGCCATCGACTTCATGCCGCCACGGCAAATAGATGATCGACACCTGCTGTCCGTCGACATTGACTTCCGTGCTCTGTGGTGCCTCGTGTCCGCTGGGGAAAGGCAGAATCTTCGCATCCCGGCCATTGCCGTCGTGATCGCGTTGCATTGCGCCTCCGTCCGTGGGGTCATCTGCTCAAGCCATCATGGCAGCGCTCGTAGCGGGAGGCCAACGCTTTCGTCTCGACCAATCCCACGCGCGCGTCCGCTGATCCACGCCGCGACGCCCGCTAAAACCTCCGACCATCATGCGCGTCCGGCCGCCACGCACGTCCCGACCGGCTGAATCGCGCACATGCGCGGTCTGGCCGATCTCGGCCTGCGTGTCATCGGCCCCGGTGCCGGCTTGTGGAAAAACTCGTCGTGTGTTCGCTGTCAGTGGGCAGTCTGAGCGCATGCCTTGTGACGTAAGCGACAGCGAGCCCTTCCTGCGGCAAGCCGGGATCAAAGCGGGACTGACCAAGCACCACCTCGACGGACCGGCATACCACCGGCTCTTTCGCAGTGTTCGTATCTCAGGGGAGTCTGCGCTCACGCCAGAGGCGCTGGCTGGAGCAGCCTTGCTGGTCGTCCCCAACGCTGTGGTCAGCCACCATTCCGCCGCTAGGTTGCTTGGTGGCGTGGCGCCAGAGGATCCCTTGGTCCACCTCACCGTCGGTGCGGCCCGGCATCGCCGAAAGCGTGCTGGCGTGGTCATGCATGTGCAGGCCGATCCCGAGACCGTGCGGCGCGGAAGCCTGAGGTTGACGAGCCCCGAGCAGACGTTCTGCGATCTGGCCGATGAACTGGGGCTCGTCGATCTCGTCGTTCTCGGCGATTCTCTGGTCCATCGGGGCAGCCTCACACTCGACACTCTCGTCGATGCGGCCGAACGTAAAACGACGGGCGCAACCGCGGCGGCCCGACGCGCCGCCATATTGGTGAGAGAGCGGGTGGAGTCTCCGATGGAGAGCCGAGTGCGGCTGATGATGGCCTTCGCCGAGCTTCCCGAGCCGGAGGTCAATCTCACTGTTGGCAGTGTGGATGGCACTGTGACCTATCGCCTGGACCTCAGCTATCGGGACCTGCGGTTCGCCATCGAATACGACGGGCGCCAGCATGCCGAGGACAGTGCTCAATGGGCCCGCGACATGGCTCGGCGCGAATGGCTTGATGACCATGACTGGCGGCTGCTGGTGCTGCGTGCCACGGACGTCTATGACACCCCGTGGGAGACCATTCGCCGGATCGCGGCAGTGCTGTCGGCACGCGGATACTACAAACCGTTGCCCCGGGCACCCACGGACCTCTTCCGGATCCACTTCCCCGGCCGTCCATGGAGGGCCGCCGTGTCAAGGTGAGTTCGACTTCTGTAGCCGTCGCCGCGCCCAGATCGACCGGCCTGATCGCGCACATGCATGAACCAGCCGCATCGGACGGGCGTGTTGGCGGGATGTGGTCCACCGGCCAGCCGTTGCGTCAAGCCGCTCGACGCGCCAGGCTGAATCGTGTGAGCGAACTACAGGACACTCTCGACCGACACGTGGGCTCCGGCTCGATCCCTGGCGCCGTGGCCGCTATCGGGAACGCCGAGGGCAGTCTGGAGCTCGCAACGGCCGGTGAGATGGCCCTCGACGACATCGTGCGCATTCAGTCGATGACCAAGGCAGTGCTCAGCGTGGCAACGCTGCGGCTCGTGGAGGCAGGCCGCCTGGACTTGGCTGATCCGGTGCAGCGCTGGCTGCCCGAACTGGCGGATCGCCACGTGCTCCGGGCGCCCGATGCCGAGTTGAACGACGCCGTGCCGATGGCCCACCCGATCACGGTCCGGCACTTGTTGACCAACACCTCGGGCTACGGGATGGCGCTCACGCCCTCGCCGATGCAGGAAGCGATGCGCGACAACGGCACCGAGGCAGGGCCGGAGCCGGTTGCGCTCAGCGCCGATGCATGGGTGGCGGCCTTAGCTGATCTGCCACTGGCCTTCCAGCCAGGCACGGGCTGGCGCTACCACCACAGTTTCGGCCTGCTCGGCGTCATGCTCGCGCGGTTGCTCGATCGACCGCTGGGTGAACACCTGCGGGAGGACCTGCTCGACCCGTTGGGCATGCCGGACACCGGGTATGCCGTCCCTGCGGCCCAAGCACACCGTCTCTGCGCCGCATACCGGGATGGAGAGGACGGCGGTCTGGAGGTGATCGAGCCAGCGAGTGCTGGCTTCTATGTTGCTCCGACACCCTTCGATGTTTCCCACGGCGAATTGGTCTCGACCCTGGCCGACTACGTCACGTTCGCCCGGATGCTCTCAGCTGGCGGGCAGCACGAAGGGCGGCAGATGGTCGATCCCGCCCTGTTGCGCGAGATGACACAAGATCAAGTGCCCGCCTCCCTGAAGACGCCGGACAGTTTCTTTCCAGGCTTCTGGGAGGGCATGGGCTGGGGCTTCGGCGTCGCCGTCGAAACCACCGGAGACCATGCCGGGAGATATGGCTGGTCAGGCGGCTTAGGCACCGATTTCTTCATCGACCCCAGCGGAGCCTTCGGCGTCTTGTTGACCCAGGTCGAGATGGGCCCGGCAGTGTTCGGCTTGCTCGGTGATGTGCAACGGCTCGTGTCGTAGCGCCTCTAGCGGGAAGGGAGTGCGTTGGACCGCCGTCGAGCTCGTACTCGCCTGCTAACCAGCGTCGCCGCATACACCAGCGCGATAGCGACAAGCGCTGCAAGCCCCAGCGGTGAGCCCGCTGCTGCGGCGAGTCCGGCTTGCCACACCGCAAAGCCGATCGTGGAGTAGATCAACGCCCAGGCCGCCGCGCCAGGCACCTGGGCCGCGCTGAACCATATCCACCGGATGCGCATGACGCCGGCCGCGGCGAGCACCAGCGTCTGGAAGCCGACGGTCAGGTAGCACAGCGGTATGACGAAAAGACCCCACCGGTTCAAGGAACCTCGGCCTCGGGCTAGACCGTCACCCTGCAGCCAGCTATGCCCCCGCATCTGCCAACCGCGGGTCGGGTGCGAGCGCGCCAAGGATCTTTCAGTGACGAGGCGCGCAACCCAATAGGTCAGCTGGCCGCGACCCAGAGCCACTACGAGTAAAGCCACACATGAGATCCAGAAGCCTTGTGCTTCCCACCACTGTGGCATGGCCGCATCATCCCACGACAGAGCGTAGGACTAAGAGATCGCGCGGATAGGTGATGGCGTGGCGGTGCGGGGAGACGGGCACGGTGGCTGTTACCAGTGGGACTTGTGAGAAAACCGCTGATGATCAGTTACCACCGTGCCCGCCGTCCCATCTTGGCTCATTGAGCCCATCTGGGACCAGTTCCAGGCACTGATCCCACCCGTTGTCGACACCCACCCGCTGGGCTGCCACCGTCCGAGGATTCCTGACCGGGTGATCTTCGACAAACTCATACAGGTCCTGGTGCTGGGCGCCGCCTACGCCAAGATCGCCGACCACACCTGTTCGGCCACCACGATCCGCACCCGCCGCGATGAGTGGATCACCGCCGGGGTCTTCGCGGCGTTGGAGCAACTGTGCCTCGAGTCCTACGACCGGGTCGTCGGCCTCGACCTCGAACAGATCACCGTGGACGGGTCTCTG
>JBBSNC010000178.1:0-5579 GCA_038232855.1 Actinomycetales bacterium | reverse complement strand
TGCGTATGACAATGCCCTGGCCGAGACCACCATCGGCCTGTACAAGAACGAGTGCGTCCGCGCCGACGCACCGTTCCGACGCGGTCCGCTCCGCAACCTCGGAGACGTCGAGCTGATCACCGCCGACTACGTCGGCTGGTACAACCAGCAGCGCCTCCTGCACCGCCTCGGCCGAGTCCACCAGCCGAGGCCGAGGCTCGCTACTATGCCGACCACGTGACCGACCAACCGGCCGGTTCACAGAACCCCGAGGGTGCATGAAACCCGGGACGCTTCACGACCTGGTCACCGCCTGGACCCGGATCAACAACCTCGCCCCCGGCTAACCCACCAGCCCCGGCCCATCCCCGCGACCAGAACCAGCGGCCCCCCGGACAGTGGAACCCGGCGCCACCCCGAGCCGATCGGGCAGATCACCACGCCCGAACCCACCAGCGGGCCGACGGCCAGCCGACGGCCCACCCCAGCCAGCGAACCCCGCCTGGACCCACCCCCGTGAATGATCGAGGTTGACACCCCTGATGCACTCATTGAGACTATTGCTGTGCAACATGATCTTTCAGTGGGCGACACCGGTGGTGCTCGTACGCTGCGTCGCGGACTGGCGATTCTGTCGCTGTTCACCGCCGAGCGGATTAAGCTCATGCAAACCGAGATCTCAGATCTTCTGGAGATACCGCTGCCGACCGTTGGCCGTCTCTGCCGGACGTTGACACACGATCACTATCTCGAGCAGGACCCAAAAACCCGCCAACTTCGACTTGGACCGCAGATTCTTCGACTGGCCGGTCGCTCCTCCGCGGGACTCACCGACGATGTGCGGCGCTGGATGGGTAGGCTCAACGCGGAGTTCGACGAGGACATCAATGTTGCTCTCCTCGACGGCCAACATGCCCTGTACCTGGATGCGATTCCGAGCACCAAGTTGCTCGGCACCCGAACTGTGGTGGGGTCTCGCGCACTCGCTCACTGCACAGCGATCGGCAAATGTCTCCTGGCTCAGCTCGACGACCGGGTAGTCCTCGATCAAATTGGTCCCGGGCCTTACGAGGCTCGAACGGCGCGCACCATACGCACCTATGAGGAGTTGTCCGTGGAGCTCAAGAATATTCGTGCCACGGGCATCTCGCGTTCGACAGAAGAGTACGAAGTGGGACTGAGCGGGTTTGCCGTGCCACTAGGGACGGTTCCCAGCGGCGCCCCACTGGCCCTGTCGATGGCGGTACCCAGCGCGCGGTGCTCTGACACTCAGATCGACCTGATTGCGCGGGCACTGCTCGACCCGATACAGAACCCGAACAACACCGGAGCAAAGAATCATGATTGACACGGCCGTGAGGCTGCACGATGTGCCTGACCAGATCGACGAATGGGCTAGCCAGCTGTCCAGTGAGCTCGACGAACGCGGCGAGGCGCCGTACAGCGGCTCACCTGCGGACACCGACTCCCGGTATGCGTACGAGCGGATGGGCTCGGCCGGCCTCATCGGTCTGGGCTGGCCGGCCGAGCTCGGCGGCAGGGCCATGGACCCGGTCGACGTGGTCAAGGTCGAAGAACGCCTCGGATACAACTGGCTTCCGCTCTGCAGTTATCTGCTTTCGGTGAAGACGATCGGGCAGGCGATCCTCGAGTACGGATCACCTGAACTCGTCACTCGGTTCCTTCCCGAGATGGTGGCCGGTCGGCTGATGTTCTGCCAGGGTTTCTCCGAACCGGGAGCCGGCTCCGATCTTGCCTCGATCCGCACCAAAGCGACACACAACGGCGACACCTGGGTTGTCAACGGGCACAAGATTTGGACCTCGAGTGCCGAGATCGCCGACTGGATGTACCTCGCCGTTCGCACCGATCCTGATCTTCCGCGCCACAGAGGCCTCTCAGTGATGCTGCTTGACATGAAATCTTCGGGTGTCAAGGTCGACGTCCACCACACCCTGGGCGGCACCACCTTTTGCGAAGTGCTCCTCACCGATGTCGAGGTGCCTGGCGAGAATCTCATCGGAGAGGTGAATGGCGGCTGGGCGATTCTCATGAGTTCTTTGGACTTCGAGCGCGTCACCAGTGAAAAGGTAGGTGTGGCGTTCTGGGTGCTCGACCAGCTCGACGCCCACGCCACCGTGGCGCAGCGCAGGCGCCTTCTCGCGCTCCGCGGTGAGCTGGAGTCATGCCGTCGTCTGGGGCACGAGGCGACACGGATGATCTCGCGCGGCGAACGCGTGAGCCGTACGTCGTCGATGTGCAAACTGTCGGTCGCACTTGCCATGGAGAAAGCAGCGGCGTTCTCCCTGGAGGTCCTAGGCACCGCCGCCCTGGTGGACCGCGGTCCGTCGAGCCTTGCGTCAGGTCGCCTTGCCGCATTCCAGCGCGCATCCGTGTCGATGCTGATCGCCGGCGGTTCTAGTGATGTCCAACGCAAAGTCATCGCTCAACAAGGAATGAGCCTTCCCCGATGAGTTCCCCATCTCCGAGCCACACGTTGTTCGATAACGAGTCAGGGCCGCTTGCCGGCATCCGCGTCATCGATTTCTCCCAGTTCGTCGCCGGTCCGCTGTGCACCCTCCTGTTGGCCAACCTCGGTGCAGACGTCATCAAGGTCGAGTCTCCCGACGGTGACGCCTACCGGCGGTACGAACCACTGGGCGATGGAGCCAGCACGCGACTGTATGCCCTCAATCAGGGCAAACGATCAGTTGTCTGCGACCTCAAGTCGGCCGACGGTCGGAAGTTCGCCGAGGAATTGATCGCCTCGGGTGATGTCGTCGTGCACAACATGCCACCAGTGCGCGCCAAGGACTTCGGCCTCGACAGCGACACGATCCGACGGATCAGTCCGAAGGTGGTCGTTACTGTCGTGTCCGCCTTCGGCAGCCAGGGACCTAAGTCGGGTCAGGTCGGATATGACCTGATTGCCCAGGCCTACTCGGGGCTGCTGATGGCCGATGCCGATCCACACGACGAGGTCCCACGCCGAAGCGGAGGCATTCCCTTTTCCGACATCACATCGGGACTGTTGGCGTGCATCAGCGTGCTGGCCGGTCTCACCGATCGTTCCGGAGACGAAGGTCGCCACTTCGAAGTATCCCTTCTCGCCTCATCCCTGCTCACCCAGATCCAGGATCTCGTGAGAGTCGAGAGTCCCGACGAAACCCATGCTGACCACCACGAAATCGCGCAGCATCGGGATCTCGCCAGGGTAAGCACGCGGGTCCGCGATGCCGCGAAGCTCGAGCCGTACTATCGCTGCTACGAGGCGGCGGATGGGTTCTTCGCGCTTGCATGCCTCACCACCCCTCAGCGGAAACGCGTTCTCGAGGTGTTGAATCTCGAAGACCCGTGGCTCGAGAACCCACAGGCGTCGCCGGCAAACGATGCGGAGCGAAAGCGTCGCGAGTCCGTTGCCGTCAGTTTTTCTGAGTCCTTCTCGAAGGCAACAGCCGCGCATTGGATCGAGAAGTTCCATCAGGTTTCGGTGCCGGCTGGGGAGGTGCGCTTGTTGAGTCAACTCTTCGACGATGAACAGGTTCGCGCCAACGGCCTGGTTCGAACCGTCCATCAATCCCAATCCGGCGCGGTGGATGTCTTCGGGACACCGTTCAAGGTCAATGGCCGACCCAACCATGCCACATCGCCAGCACCGCGGCTGGGACAGCACACGGCCGAGCTGCAGACCGAGATCTCCGATCCCGAGGAGTGCGCCCATGTCATCTGATGTCGAAACATTCGCCTCATCTGTTCGAGGGGTGGTTGAAGAGACCGCCGTCGCAGACAGCTGGCGGCCGGGCTCCCATGTGAGCGACCGCAATGATCAGCTGGCGGCCGGTCTCGCCAAGTTGGGGTGGGACGACCTGCTCGACGATGCTGAGCTGTTGCCCTTCGTGGGAGCCGGAGCGCTGGAGCTTGGGCGAGCGGCCACCTCTCCATACTTCACCATCGACCTCCTCGGCGGAAGCCCGCTGGTCGACGGGTACGCCATGTACGGATCAGCGGGCGCAAAGGTCGCGATTCCCCACGAATCCGGTTACGTGTTGGCCACGATCGAAGCCAGCTCACCGGTCAAATTCGCCGACTCTCTAGGCGTCCATACGGTCGACGCCCACGGACCGACCGATGATGCGACCAACAGCGGTCAGCGGCTCGCGACCTGGGAAGCAGCCGTCGTCGGATACCTCGCCGGACTCACCGTCGGGGCGCTGGATCTCGCGATCACACATGCACGCCAACGAGAGATCTTCGGCAAGACGCTCGCGCATCTGTCTCCCGTTCAGCAGCGTCTCGCGGACTCAGCAACCATCTCGGATGCCTTGCAACTCTCAGCCGTTGAGGGCGCTCACGGCCTTCCCGCGATTTCCCACGCAGCTACACGGACCTGGGATGTCATGGCCCACTGCAACCTCGTCTTCGGCGCCATCGGTTACACGCTGGAGTTCCCAATGCAGCGATACTCCCGGCGCGCGAAAGCCCTGGGAACCTTCGTCAACGGCTGGATCGATCAGCAGATCCAGATCGCGGCGTGAGCACGCACATCGTCACCGGCGGATCAGCGGGCATCGGCCTGGCCATCGCTCGGCGCCTCGCCCAGGACGGACACGACCTAGTGCTCGTGGCCCGCGACGAGGACCGCCTCCGCGCAGCCGCGTCCGACATCCTCGCGCTCGACGTCGACTGCCGCACCGCATCGCTTGACGTCCGCAACGCCGACGCCGTGAACGACCTGATCGACGAGCTGCCCCAAGTCGACGGCCTGGTCAACAACGCAGCGGGCAACTTCGCCAAACCAACAGTCGAGCTTTCCCTCAACGGTTTCCGCGCCGTCGTCGAAATCTCCCTGTATGGCACATTCAACTTCAGCACTGCTGTGGCCCGCCGGCTCATGTCCGAGCACAAACCCGGCGCCATGTGCAACATCATTACCACGTACGCGTGGACCGGCGCTCCCCGTGTGGCACACTCAGCCGCCGCGAAAGCCGGGATGCTGGCCTTCACCAAATCGGTCGCACGTGAGTGGGGGCCGAACAACATCCGGGTCAACGCTGTTGCGCCCGGATTCGTCGCCACCGAATCTGCCGTCGCCAATATCTTGTCCGCGCCTGGCGCCGCCGAGCGCATGACGGCGATGATCCCGCTCGGGCGTTTCGCAGAAGCCACCGACATCGCCGAGTCCGTGGCTTTCTTGCAAAGCGATCGAAGTGGCTATACCACCGGAAGCGTGTTGACCGTCGACGGCGGACGCTCGCTAGGGCTATCGATGCACGGAACGGGTCCGCCGGCACAGAAGGCGCACGTCACGCTCCCTGCAAACGCTGCTGCAGACACAACCGGCTGAACCCGGTAGACCTGGCTGCGCAAAGCGGCCGGACGCCTCTTGCACAATGCGACGCCGGCTAGTGCCAGGGTCCCGGAAAGGTCGGCTTGTAGGGCTGTGACCTGGGGGTTTGTGGGGCTCTTCACAATCTAGGGTGTAGTTGGGGTCTGAAGCCTCCGGTCTCGAGTAGGGATCTGGCGATGTAGTTGGTGAGGTTGCGGAACCCGAGGGCGGAGCCGCGGAGGTGCTCGAGCCGGCCGTTGATCGCCTCGGTGGG
>JBBSNC010000177.1:0-5624 GCA_038232855.1 Actinomycetales bacterium | reverse complement strand
GAGACCAGGGCTGGAATGACAGTCCTGGTGGTGGCCTATCGGATGGCGACCATCTTGTTGGCCGACCGCATCGTCTACCTCGAACGCGGCGCGGTGGTGGATGCCGGCACGCACAGCCAGCTGATTCAGCGCTGTACAGGCTATGCAAACCTGGTCTCCGCATATTCACGTCAAGCCGCCGAACGGGTAGCCCTGAGCCAAGACGAGGCCTCATCGTGACCACGTCTGCGTCCGCACCGCGCGATCAGCCGCGAGGTTCGGTCTTCGAGAGCAGCAGCATCGGTGGAAGCTCGCGGCTATCTACCCTGGCAACGCTGCGGCGCGGCTTTCACCTGTCGCCGGAATTCCGAACAGGGCTCCTTGTCACGGTCCTCTTGGCCCTGGTGGCGACCCTCGGCCGAGTGCTGATCCCGTTTGTGGTGCAACAGATCACAGACAACGGGATCCTGGCCGATCCCGGAGCGGATCTTGGCTTCGTGGGGCGCGCGCTGGCGCTGGCAACTGTGGCGATCCTACTGACCAGCGTCGCTCAGTTCCTGGTCAATGTGCGCCTGTTCACCCAGGCCGAGTCCGGACTGGCGACGTTGCGGATCAGTGCCTTTCGACACATTCACGACCTGTCCGTGCTGACTCAAAGCACTGAGCGGCGGGGCGCGTTGGTCTCGCGGGTGACCAGCGATGTCGACACCATCTCGATGTTCGTGCAGTTCGGTGGCCTGATGTTGCTCATCTCGACGGCACAGATCCTGGTGGCGACGCTGTTGATGTTGGTCTACAGCCCGATCCTGGCCGGGGTGGTGTACCTATGCTTCCTTCCGCTGGTCCTGCTGATCAGACGCTTCCAACCAATGTTGGGTCGCGCATATAGTGCTGTGCGGTTGCGGGTCGGCGAGATGCTGGGTGCTGTCTCTGAGTCGGTGATCGGCGCTCCGACCATCAAGGCGTATGCGGTGGAGCAGCGCACGCAAGATCGCATCGACGAAAGCATTGAGGCGCATCGACGTTCCGCGATCAGAGCCCAATCACGATCGGTGCTGGCCTTTGTCTCGGGGCAGACCTTCGCCGGTGTCACCCTGGCCGTGGTGCTCGTCGTCGGCACTGTGCTCGCGACCCGCGGAGCGATCACGTTGGGTGAGTTGTTGGCGTTTCTTTTCTTGGTCAACCTCTTCACCCAGCCGGTCCTGATGGCCACCGAGATCCTCAACGAACTGCAGAACGCTGTGGCGGGGTGGCGACGCGTGATCGGCATCATCGACACGCCGGCAGACGTTGCCGACCCTGGGCCAGGGGGTGTTGTGCAACGCCGCGGGCCGCTGCAGATCGAGTTTGCCGATGTCGGCTACGCCTACCCGGGTGCCGAGCCGGTGTTGCACGGCGTGTCGTTCATCATCGAGCCGCGCAGCCGGGTGGCCGTTGTCGGTGAGACAGGCTCAGGTAAAACGACGATTGCCAAACTTCTGACCCGGCTGATGGATCCGAGCACGGGGAGCATCCGCATTGATGGGGTTCGGCTAGCCGATCTGTCCTTTGCCTCCCTGCGCCGGCGAGTCGTGATGGTGCCGCAAGAAGGGTTCCTCTTCGACGCCTCGCTGGCGGCGAACATTCGCTTCGGTCGACCCGAGGCCAGCGACGAGGACATCGCGCTCGCGCTCATCGAGCTCGGACTCGATGTTTGGGTCGAGGGACTCCCACACGGGCTGAACAGTGAAGTGGGCCAGCGCGGTGAGTCGCTGTCGGCAGGAGAGCGCCAACTGGTTGCCATTGCGCGGGCCTACCTTGCCGACCCGGATCTGCTGGTATTGGACGAAGCAACCAGCGCGATCGACCCCTCTACGGAAGTGCGTGTGCAACGAGCCCTCGAAGGGTTGACCCGAGGGCGGACCTCGGTGGCGATCGCACATCGACTCTCCACCGCCGAAGCCGCCGACCTGGTCATCGTGGTGGATGGTGGGCACGTCGTTCAGATGGGACGGCACGAGGATCTGGTCGGTGTACCGGGTGTGTACGCCTCCATGCACTCGTCGTGGGCAGCGCAACAAAGCACGGGGCCGGCGTGACATGCCTCGCGTAGGGCTCGCGCTCGTGCTGGTCGGTGCCTTCGGCTTTGCCATTTCAGCAGGGCAGGGGTGGGTGAACTACACGATCGACGATCCGCTCCTCGGTCCGGGGGAGCGCTCAGCGACGGGGTATGCGGTCAGCCCGGGTTTGTCCGGTGTCGCGCTGGTCGCTCTGGCGGGGATAGTCGCGGCACTGCTCACTCGCCGGATCTGGCAGCGCACCTGCGCCGCAATCGTCGCCGCCGCCGCGGCGTGGGCAGTCTGGCTGGTCGGCGCCGTGCTGCACAGCCCCGACTCTGCGGCCGCCCGGGCTGCTCGCTCCGAACCCTTCGGTGCCGGTGCCAGTATCTCCGAGGCCGCCGCAACGATCTGGCCGTGGACCGCGGTAGCTGCCGGTATTGCGCTAGCGGTCGGGGTCATCATCGTGTGGTTCCCGTACGGTCGTTCGGGACCAGCAAAGCGAGTTGCACCCAGTCGCCGAGCAGGCCCTGATCGCATCTTGCCGCTGGCCGAGCGCCAGCGAAGAGACAACGCGGCCGCGTGGGATGACCTCACCCGGGGCGAGGACCCGACCCGCTAACCTAGGGTGCTGGCACTATGGCAGCTCGAGGATCGAGGGAGTTGAGTATGCAAGACGAGGTTGGGCACGGCCACAGCATTGCTGCGTGGACCGGGGTGGGCATCCTGTTGGTCGGCAGCACCTTCATCTCTCTTGGCATCTTCTTCGGATTGATGTGGGCCAACTGGCTCGGCATCGCCCTCACTTTGTTGGGTATTGGTGCGTGGGTGGCGTTGAACAAGGTCGGTTACGGTCAAGATCACCACGCCGAAAAGCAGCACCCCGCCACCTAGCGCGGCGCCAGTACGGGTGCCGCAGATTGGGACTTCACGTGCCTACAGTCTTAGACGACATCATCGATGGGGTCCGCGACGACCTACGCCAGCGGTGTTCGCGCGCCCCGATAGCCCAACTGCGTGATCGTGCTCGCGACATGCCGCCGCCTCTGGATGCGCTCGCGGTGCTGCGTGCGCGCTCGGGCATGCACGTCATCGCTGAGGTTAAACGAGCAAGCCCCTCAAAGGGCGATTTGGCACCGATCGGCGATCCTGCGGCCCTCGCGAGGGAGTATGCCAAAGGTGGGGCGAGCATCATCAGCGTGCTCACCGAACAACGCCGCTTTGGTGGCAGTCTCGCCGATCTGGACGCCGTGCGGGCCGCCGTTGGCATCCCGGTGCTGCGCAAAGACTTCATGGTGGAGGAGTACCAACTCTTCGAGGCTCGAGCCCACGGCGCCGATATCGTCCTGCTGATCGTGGCGGCGCTGTCGGACGCGAGGTTGACCGAGTTTGTGGAATGCAGCAGGTCGCTGGGGATGCACGCGCTGGTCGAGGTCCACGACGAGGAGCAAACCCAGCGTGCACTGGCAGCTGGCGCGCAGGTCATCGGAGTCAACGCCCGCGACTTGACGACGCTGGAGGTCGACCACGGCACCTTCACCCGCTTGGCGCCCGGCATACCCGACACGATCGTGACCGTCGCGGAATCGGGGGTGCGCAGCGCAGTCGCCGTCGCAGAGTATGCGCGGCACGGAGCTGACGCCGTCCTCGTGGGCGAAGCGCTCGTCACCGGACCGGACCCGGCCAAGACCATCGCAGACTTCATCTCGGCGGGATCATCGGCGGCCCTCGCGCAGTCGGGAACATCATGAGCTCAAGCAGCCCTGGCCGGTTCGGCGACTTCGGCGGTCGCTATGTGCCAGAGGCGCTCATTGCCGCCCTGGACGAACTGGATGCAGCCCGCACGGATGCGATGACCGACCCGGACTTTACGGCCGAGTTGGCGCGGCTACACCGTGATTACACCGGTCGACCCAACCCATTGACCGAAGCTCCGCGATTCGCGCAGCATGCGGGCGGTGCTCGCGTCTTCCTCAAGCGCGAAGACCTGAATCACACCGGATCGCATAAAATCAACAACGTGCTCGGGCAAGCACTCCTCACCGTTCGGATGGGCAAGTCGCGGGTGATAGCCGAGACGGGCGCGGGCCAGCTCGGGGTGGCCGCGGCCACCGCCGCTGCCCTGATGGGCCTGGAATGCACGGTCTACATGGGCAAGAAGGACACCGAACGTCAGGCGTTGAACGTTGCTCGGATGAGGCTGCTCGGAGCAGAGGTCATCCCGGTCGATCACGGCAGCGCCACGCTGAAAGATGCCATCAACGAAGCAATGCGCGACTGGGTGACCAATGTCGAGCACACGCACTACCTGCTCGGCACCGTGACTGGGCCGCATCCCTTCCCGACGATGGTTCGCGACTTCCACGCGATCATCGGCAACGAAGCACACGACCAACTGTTGGCGGCCACCGGGAAGTTGCCCGATGCCGTGTGCGCCTGCGTCGGTGGTGGATCGAATGCGATCGGCATCTTCCACCGTTTCCGGGACGAGCCCGATGTCCGCCTGATCGGCTTTGAGGCTGGTGGCGACGGAGTGGAGACCGGCCGACATGCGGCTCGGTTCGCCGCCGGTTCACCGGGCGTGCTGCATGGCGCGGCGACCTATCTCCTGCAGGACGAGGACGGCCAGACGGTGGACTCCCACTCGGTGTCGGCTGGGTTGGACTACCCCTCCGTCGGCCCCGAGCACGCGAGCCTGTTCGCTTCTGGCCGGGCTGAGTACTACTCCGTGACGGACACCGAGGCCATGGATGCCTTCGCGCTGTTGTGTCGCACCGAAGGCATCATCCCGGCGATCGAGAGTGCCCATGCGCTGGCCGGCGCTCTGCGGATCTGCGCCGAGTTGGACCCAGCCGCCATCGTGCTGGTGAACCTCTCCGGGCGAGGCGACAAGGATGTCGACACCGCGGCCCGCTGGTTCAACCTGGTCGATGGGCAAGAGTTGGTTGAGGAAGCGGAGTTGAAGGCCGCCGAACCGGTTGCCGAAGCCGAAGGGAGTGGATGGTGAGTCACGCGCTGGACGCCGTCTTTGCCACCTGCCGTGCAGAGGGTCGCACGGCGCTGATCGGCTATTTGCCCGCTGGGTATCCGGACCGAGCGACATCCGAGGCCGCCTGCGCCGCCTTGGCCAGGGGCGGTGCCGACATCGTCGAAGTCGGCGTTCCATACACCGACCCGCTGATGGACGGTCCGGTGATCCAAGCCGCCGCTGAACAGGCGCTGAGTGCCGGCTTCAAATTCGCGCATCTGCTCACGTGCGTTGAGGCCGTCCATGAAGCAGGCGCGGTCCCGGTCGTGATGAGCTATTGGAATCCGGTGCTGCGCTACGGCCCACAACGGTTTGCCGCCGACCTCGCGCTCGCCGGTGGAGCAGGTTTGATCACCCCCGACCTCATCCCCGACGAAGCGGGGCAGTGGACCGAAGCTGCCTATGCCGCAGACGTGGCGCCGATCTTCCTGATCGCGCCCTCATCGACACCGCAGCGCCTGGCCATGACGACTGCTGCGTGTCGAGGTTTTGTGTATGCCGCGTCCACAATGGGAGTCACCGGCGCGCGGACCTCAGTAGGCGTGGGGGCGCAAGAGTTGGTGGCTCGTGCTCGAGAGGTT
>JBBSNC010000176.1:0-5642 GCA_038232855.1 Actinomycetales bacterium | reverse complement strand
TCACCTTCTTCGGTCAACAACTCCAACGTACCGTCATCGAAAAACGTCGTAAGTCGCTTCGTGGGGTGTCGCGGGTCCTCGTGTCGTGGCAGCTTCGCTTTGAAGGTGCTGGATGCTTGCGCGGAGGCGTCGCTGGGGGCACGGGTAGTCATCGAGCGCTCCTGAAGGTCAGGGCGACGTTGGCGCCACCGAAGCCGAATGAGTTGTTCAAGGCGGCCACATCGCCCTCTGGCAACTGCTGCGGCTCACCGGTCACGACGTTGAGATCGATATCAGGGTCTTGGTCGGCAAGGTTGATGGTCCCCGGGATCAATCGGTGGTGCAGCGTCAATACGGTGAGCACCGCTTCCAAAGCCCCGGCCGCGCCGAGCAAGTGGCCGGTCATCGACTTTGTCGCAGTCACCGGGATCTCACTTCCGCGGGCGCCGAATGCACGGTGAATGGCCTTTGTCTCGGCTACGTCACCCACTGGAGTGGAGGTGGCGTGCGCGTTCAGGTGCACGATGTCGTCGGTGGTGAGCCCAGCATCCTCGATGGCCTCGAGCATCGCCCGGGCCGCGCCCTCGCCATCCGGGTGACCGGCGGTGATGTGGTAGGCGTCGGACGCCATCCCGACCCCGGCCAATTCGGCGTAGATCCTCGCGCCACGGGCCGTTGCGTGTTCCTCCGATTCCAGCACCAGCACCGCTGCGCCTTCGCCCATGACGAAGCCGTCACGGTTGACGTCATACGGCCTGGATGCCGAGGCGGGGTCGTCATTGCGGGTGGACAGCGCCTTCATCGCAGCAAACGCAGCCACCGTCACCGGATGAATGGCCGCTTCGGTGCCACCGGCCACCATCACGTCTGCTCGACCCTCGCGGATCGTCTTCACGGCCAGCCCCATGCCTTCGGCACCGCTGGCGCAGGCGCTCACCGGGCAATGCGCACCGGCTCGCGCCGCGAGGTCCAACGACACGGCCGCGGCTGGGCCATTCGGCATCAACATCGGCACGGCGAGTGGGAAAACCCGTCGGGGCCCCTTCTCGCGCAACGTGTCCCATTGGTCCAGCAGCGTCCACACGCCGCCGATCCCGGAGCCGATGGCGACCCCGACACGCGTCGGATCGACGCCTTCCTTTGCAAGTCCAGCATCGGCCCAGGCATCGCGAGAAGCAATGAGCGCGTACTGCCCGGCGGGGTCGTTGCGCCGTACTTCGACCCGTGGCAACACGTCGGCCGCTGGTGTGTGCAACGTTGCTGCAAACGTGACTGGGAGGTCGTGCTCGGCGACCCAGTCGGCCTCGAGGGAGCGTACGCCCGGGCGGCCGGCAACAATCGCCTCCCAGGTCGAGTGTGCGGTGCCGCCGACGGGGGTGGTGGCACCCAGTCCGGTCACGACAACTCGACGCTCAGTGTTGGCGGGCATTCAGTGCTCCTAGGGTGTCATTCGTCGCAAGCGGTGGGTCAGGGAGTGGTTGTTGCGGTATGCCGTGCCCGTCTCTGTGCCAGACACGGCATACCGCTGCGGTGCGTGGGTCAGCCCTGGTTGTTGTTGATGTAATTCACGGCGTCCCTGACGTGGGTGAGGTTCTTGACCTCATCGTCTGGAATGCGCACGCCGAACTTGTCCTCGGCGTTGACCACGATGGTCATCATCGACAGGGAGTCGATGTCGAGGTCCTCGGTGAACGACTTGTCCATCTGCACGGCGTCGTTCTCGATGCCGGTTTCTTCGTTGACGATCTCAGCCAGACCCTCGAGGATCTCCTGCTCGTTCATAACCATCGGGGTTGCTCCTTGGTGTTGGGCGATCAGTGTTCGCTTCATATGGGCTGACCCGGATACCCGCCGGGCCGCGGGAAATCAGTTAGGGAAGGACCACGACCTGCGCGGCGTAGGCCAGCCCTGCACCGAAGCCAAGTTGCAGCGCGAGGCCGCCACTGAGTGTGGGGTCGTCGGTGAGGATGCGTGACATAGCCAACGGGATCGAGGCGGCCGAGGTATTGCCGGTTTCGACGATGTCGCGTGCGATGACCACGTGCCCGGGCAGTTTGAGCTCTTTGACCATCGAGTCCGTGATGCGCAGGTTGGCTTGGTGCGGCACGAAAGCGCTGAGCTCCTCGGCGCTCACGCCTGCTGCCTCTAGGGCGCGCCTGGCAACAGGCGCCATCGAATACACAGCCCAACGGAAGACGGCTTGGCCCTGTACCCCGATCGAAGGCCAGTGGATGCTCTCGGCGCGGCCGGGAGACTCCATCGCGTCGCGCAGGTCGGTCCACGGCTCGCGTTGGGAGATCTTGTCCCAGTTCTTCCCATCGGACCCCCAGACCGTTGGGCCGATGCCGGCAAAATCGGAGGGACCGACGACGGCTGCGCCGGCTCCATCACCGAAGATGAAGGCGCTGCCTCGGTCCCGTGGATCGGTGAAGTCGGAGAGTTTCTCCACGCCCACCACGAGCACATGCTGGGCACTGCCGGATCTCACCATGTCGTTGGCCAGGCTGATGCCGTAACAATAGCCCGCGCAGGCCGCCGAGATATCAAACGCCCCTGGGGCCGGTATGCCGAGGCGATCGGCCAGCATGGGGGCAGCAGCCGGAGTTTGATAGGGGTGGGTCACGGTCGCCAGCAGCACGACGTCGATCTGGTCGACGCTCACGCCGGCCTGCTCCATAGCCTGCCGAGAGGCGTGCTCAGACATGTCGATCACGGTCTCGTCGCGGGCCGCGAATCGTCGTGTGACGATGCCGGAGCGTTGCCGAATCCACTCGTCCGTGGAGTCGATGTTTTCGCAGATTTCATCGTTGGTCACGACTCGCTCGGGCCGATAAGCGCCCATCCCGAGCACGCGAGCATGCTGGGCCGCCGGGGTCACGGTCAACGCCGTGGTGACATCTACCTTGGCCCGCGCATCTCCGGTCGTCATCGTCAAGGGGTGTCCTCGCGGGGGTGTAGGCGCAGCAACGGCTGACCGGGGCCGACTGGGTCGCCAGGCTCGATGAGCCACTCGATGACGTGGCCGCCGTGCGGGGCCTTCACATTGTGCGTTTCGCGAAGGGTGGCCACCGTCGCGACGATCTGGCCGGGGCGGACCTCGGTGTCCTCGCCGATCCCGGGGGTGACCGTGCCCTTCACCGGAGAGACCACGAGTCGCCAGGTGGGTGTGTCGGTCGGTTCTTGCGGTGACCCGTGCTCGCGGATCATCCGGTGAGCTGCTTCTAGGTCATCTGGACTTTTTAGGGCCAGCGTCTCGACGCCAGGTAGCGCGCGTTTGGCCAACCCGGTCAAGGTCCCGGCCGGCGGGATCTCGATCATGCCGGTCACGCCGAGGTCGGCGAACGTCTGCATACATAGGTCCCAGCGCACCGGGTTGGCCACCTGGTTGACCAGGCGCGATAACACCTCGCGACCATTGGCCACCACCGCGCCGTCGGCATTGGAGATCAGTGGCGTCCTGGGGTCGTGCACGGAGATCGCACGGGAGTAGCCGCGCAACTTCTTGACCGCTGGGGCCATGTGCTCGGTGTGGAAGGCTCCCGCGACCTCCAGCGGTATCACTCGCGCCTTGGCTGGCGGGTCATCGCGCAGCGACTGCACCTGCCCCATCGTGCCTGCCGCCACCACCTGCCCGGCACCGTTCATGTTGGCGGCGACCAGGCCATGGGAGTCCAACGAGGCCGCGACCTCCTCAGGGTCACCTCCGAGGACCGCAGCCATGCCAGTCGAGGTGATCTTGCTCGCGGCCGCCATCTCGTTGCCGCGCTCGCGGACGAACACCATGGCCTGCTCAGCGCTCAAGACCCCCGCAGCCGACGCGGCGGTGATCTCACCGACGGAGTGACCGGCGCCCGCACTGACCGCGCCGAAGCCGTCCGCAGGATGATCAAAGAGCGCCAGCAGACAGATCAGACCGGATCCGACGATGAGCGGCTGCGCGATCGCAGTGTCCTTGATCGTGGCCGCATCACTCGTGGTGCCGTGCTCCACCAAGTCGATCCCGGCGACGGCCCCTAACCAGTCCATCCGGTCTCGAAAGCCCGGCAGTTCAAGCCACGGGGCGAGGAAGCCGGGAGTCTGAGAGCCTTGACCGGGCGCGGCGATAACGAGCACGGCCCCCACTCTGCCGTGTTTCCCGCGGGTTAATCTCTCAAGGAAGCCCACGACATCTTCTGTTCACTTTTGTGGGGTTCCTACAAAAGTGAGTCAGTGCCCGGTGCCCGGTGTAGCGCGCGAGCGTCGCTCTCGCCAGCCTCGTTGCCTGACGGTCTCCGAGAGGCGACCCACGGTGAGCGCCACCTGCGCAGTCCACGCCTCCCGTGGGGCCGACAAGTCAAGATCCACCAAATCCTCGATCCTGCCCAGTCGGTAGCGCACCGTGTTGGGGTGGATGAAGAGCAGCCGGCCAGTGGCCTCGATGCCACCGCCGCACTCCAGGTAGGCATACGCCGTTTCCAGAAGGGCGGAACCGCTGTCTCGCAACGGCACGTAGACCCGATCGACGAGGGCCCGGCGGGCAGGTGCCTCCCCGAGCAGGGTGCGCTCGGCGAGCAGGTCATCGGCTGAGACCGGACGCGGCGCCTGGGCCCAGCCGCGGGCTGCGTCGGCACCGGAAAGGGCTGCCCTGGCCGAACGCCCCGCAGCGAACAGGTGCGGCACGGCCGGCCCAACCACGATGGGGCCTTGGCCGAAGTGCGGGGCCAGTTTGGTGGCATCGCTCAACGGATCCTCGGTGCGGCCCAGCACGCAGATGAGTCGTTGACCTTGCACAGCGGTGAGCGCCTCGAGGTCTCTGCGATGGGCGGCCTGGCGCAGCGATCCGGTGATCCCTGCAGAGCCTCCCGGCCCGGGATCCTGGGGGGCGGAGCCGACCACGACCGCGACGCGGGTGACCTCGGCCCAACCCAGTTCGGTGACCCGACTGCGGAAGGTTTCATCGGCTTCACCGCGCACGACGGCATGCACGACCAAAGCTTCCAACCGGGCATCCCAGGCGCCTCGGGTCTCCGCTTCGGAGGCATAGATCTCAGTGGTGGCGAAGGCCACCTCGCGGGAGTAGCGCAGCACGCCTTCGCGCAAGGAGGCCTCGTCCCCGTCGACCGCCAGCATTGAGACGTGATCCTCGACGGTGTCGACGGTGGTTCGCACTAGGTCCAGCGTCTGACGCAGCGTGATCTTTTGGGCCAGTTCGCGGGGAGCGGTGCCGAAGATATCCGCAGTCAGTGTGTGTGGGTCCTCTCCACTGCGATACCAGGCCAAGAAAGCCCCGATTCCAGCCTGAGCGACCAGCGATACCCATGAGCGGTCTTCGGCAGACAACTGCCGATACCACTGGAGGTCACGCTCCATGGCTTGCGCAGCGGCGGTCGCCACGGCCCCGGTATGCCGGGCGGAGACATCGCGGGGCTGCTCACTGGGCACCCGGCAACACTAGTGCGTAGCGGTCGGCGGCTCGGCCACCAAGAGGTGGTGGGATGGGGTCATGAACACCTTGAGTGAACACAGACCCTTGGTGATCGCGCATCGAGGTGCCAGCGGCTATCGACCCGAGCACACGTTGGCGGCCTATGCGCTGGCAGCTGCGATGGGAGCCGACTGCATCGAGCCCGACCTTGTTGCTACCCGCGACGGGGTGCTGGTAGCCCGGCACGAGAACGAAATCT
>JBBSNC010000175.1:0-5642 GCA_038232855.1 Actinomycetales bacterium | reverse complement strand
GGCCGAGGGCGATCAACGTGGGCCGCACTCGCCGTCCGGCCGCTGCCATCGTGAGCAACCCCAGGCCGAACAACAGGGCAACGGAGCCTCCGCGGTCGATCCCCCACAGGGCTACAATCACGGTCGCTGTAAAAGTCAACAGGAACACAGCGCACACGCCGATCCATCGGGTGTAGCCGCGGCGTTCAAACAGGACCGAGCCAACACAGCCCGCCAGGAGTAGCGACGCGGTGCCGAAGATCCCGAGCGCTGAGGTGCTGATGCCGTGCAACGGTGATCCTGTTGCCGGTTGCGCGCCGAAGACCGAGATGAGGGCCAGCGGACTGCCGAAAATGACGTCGCAGCCCACGATCGTCATGGTGAGGGCCGCAATGATCGCCATCGGGCCCAATGGGTGACGACGCCACGGCCCGGCCCAGCCGAGAGCGAGGAACATCACTGTCAAGACGACGGTCGCCGCCAGCAGCGCAAACGTGGGCTGAGCCAGCCCTACGCTGGCGGGGTTGGTCGTCGCGACATCGGCGCCAAACCGCCACCACGGCAGAAGCGAGGCCGTGAAGGCGGCGGCCGGCAGGGCCATCAGGGCGCTGCCGCCGAGGGGCAGGGCCACCTGGGCCCAGAAGCGCGCCGACCGACTTGGCGCGAAACGAGTGAGGGCTATGGCACCCGCGAAGTAGGCGGCGAAGACAAGAGCCGTGGTCACCAGGAAGCCGCCACGGACGCGGTCAGCCAGGGTGATGGCGGCGCTCAGGTTGCGGTTGTGCGCTACGACATCATCGGGCGCAGCTGACCCGGTGATGGTTGCGCCCTCCGCCAGATCGGGCGTCGACAGCCCGTAGTTCGCCAGGATCGTGGCGCTCAGATCGGGCAGCCGGATGAGCCCGGCCTGCCGGGTGCCCGAGGACCGCAGCGACCGGGGGCCGCCCAGCCCGGTCGGCGCCCCGTCCGAGCTGGTCACCGTCATCACGATCGGATGCAGTGCCACTGCGGAACCATCCGGCATACCGGCGACCACCAGGAGCGTTTCGGCTGGCAGTGCTGCGACCAACTCGCCGACCCGGGAGTCCAGTTCTGTTGCGGAAAGGCCTGACCCGTCGATCAGGGTGACCGGGCAGGCACCCATATCGGCTGCGGCACCGCTCACATTCACCAGCTCGGCGAGGCCCTTCGGCTGATAGCGGGCCACCCCACCCTGGCCATTGGCCGCGCCGACCGCCGCTAGTGGCCCATACGCCGCCACACATTGCCGCACGTCGGGGGTGCCCAGGGTGCGCTGCAGTGTGCCCAGCCGAGCCTCGGGGTCGCGCGCGCGCGCTGCCGCCTGCCAACCAGGGATCTGGTCGACGAGGCCCCCGGTGCCCTGTGCCTGCACCACGTCAGCAGCATCCGTGGCGCAACCTGTCGACCCATCGGCTTGGCGCGCTGAGGCTGGCTGGCCCGCGCCCAACGTCAGCCAAGCATCGATCGTGCATGGATCGCCAGCGACCCGGCGGGTAAGGACGGAACCGCTCAATTGCGACTCCAGAGCTGCCGTATGTGGCGTATCGGCGTTGATCTCATCCCACGACCAACCGGGCACCCCGATGATCACAATGCGATCCACCCTTGCGTTATCACCGGCTCCGGCGACCGAGGAGCCCGGCTCGTCGTGGGCGGCGGGCAACGAGACGGCAAGCGCCAAGACGAGCAGCGTGAGCACTGTCAGCAGGATCGCTCCTGCCCGCACCCACCCGGTCGTCATACCGGGACACCCTAGACGGCCCTGGCGGCGCGGGGGCGTGCGTTGCGGGCACTAGGGTCAGTGATCGTGGGTGCTTGGGATCTGTGGAGCGTCGTCGCGGTGGGTGCGGCGATCCTCGCGTTGCTGGCTCTCGTAGTGGCCTGGCGGGCGCACCGCCGGTATGCGGCCATCGCGTCCAGGTATGCCGTGCTGTGGGGTGACGGTGAAGTCGATGTCACTGTGGTGCTCGCGGATCAGGCGGGGGCCCTAGCGGTCGAACGGGCCAGGATTTCGACCCTGGAGTCCTCCATCTCCACCGTGCGCAGCGGCCTCGAACAGAGCCTGCAACACGTCGCGGTCGTGCGCTATGACGCGTTCGGCGACATGGGTGGGCGGATGTCGTTCAGCGCGGCCATCATTGACGACCGGGGTGACGGCATGGTGCTCAGTTCGATCCACGCTCGCAGCGAGAGCCGCACGTATGCGAAGGGGATCGTGGGAGGTAGGAGCGACGTCACGTTGAGCCCCGAGGAGCGGCACGCACTTGATGCGGCTCGCTCTGGCAAGGCCGACTAACCCTGCCCGTCCTCGTCAGTGCCGGAAGCGCCGGACTTCTTCGGCAATCGCACGATCAAACTCTTAGGCTTGACTTCGACATCCAACACCAGCGCCGCGCCGAGAGTGTCTCCATCGACTTGCACCTCGACCGGCTTGGACGCCTCGACCCTGACCCTCGTGGAGGACAGGTGCTTCAGCCGCGGGGTGGGGCCCGGCAGGTCTCGTTTAAGCACGAGTTTGCGGCCGATAGATGCCCAGCCCAATAGCCCTCGGGGATAGAGCAGCAACGCCGTGACGAGGCCGTCGTCGGAGCGCGCCTCGGGGAGCAACTCGAAGCCGCCCTGCAACTTGCCGACGTTGCCGACAATGACCGAACGCACGCGGCGATGCTCGCTGCGTCCGTCGGCCAGCGTGACATCAACGTGGAACTGAGGCCCTTTGAGGTGCTGGGCTCCGGCAAAGACATAGGCGCCCCAACCGATCTGCGCCTTCAAGTCTTCGGGGGCCGTCGCCATGATTTCCGCATCGAAGCCCAATCCGGCCATCACCAAGAAGGTGTGCTCCTCGACCTCCGGTGTGTCGCCAGTGTCTGAGGCATCGCCGAGGTCGACGTTGCGGCCGGCATCCGAGGAGTCTTCACGTCGTTCCTCGAGTTGAGCCTCATTGGGCCGGGTCAGCGTGAGCAAACACGTGTCGATCGGCGTGCTTCGACCAGTGAGGACCACGGTGAGTGACTTGCGTAGTGAGTCGATCGGAAGTCCCAGGTTGCGCGCCAGTAGATTGCCGGTGCCTCCCGGGAGCAAGCCGATCGGCATACCCGTGCCCACCAACGCCGAGCCGACGCAGCGAACGGTGCCGTCCCCGCCCAGGGGGCACACCACATCGACGCCAGCCTCGATGGCCGCCGCGGCCTGGGCCTCGCCTGGTTCTTCGATCGTCGTCTCGGCCCACCACGGGTCCCCCCACCCCTCGCTGGCGCACATGCGGCGAATCATCTTGCGGACCTCGGCCAGGTCGTCGAACTTCGTCGGGTTCACGATGATCGCCGCGCGCTTCTTGGCCCCGTCTTGACGTTGGCCCGGGATCTGCGGTGTTGGTTTTCCACTTCGAACCTGCGCGCGGTGTGGTCTGCGACCCAGCCCGTTCGCCTCTACCGCATCGGCCTCAGTCCGAGCCAGATAGACGATGAGTCCCATCAGGAGTAGCACCATGACGGCGGCAAGGCCCAGTGCTACCCAACTCGGATCCGACGGCATGCTCACACGCTAGGGGATAACGGGCAGCGCTTCGGCATACCAACGACCGATGTGCGCGAGAACGCGCAGTATCAACGGGTGTTCTCGCGCACATCGGTCGTCGATCTGAGAGTCAATCCGCTGACCGGTAGCCAAGCCGGCGGGAGATCTCCTGGGCGCAGGCCTGGACCGCATCGACGGATTGGGCAGGAGGGTCGAGGTTGCCGGGAACTGGAAACGTGACCGCCACTCCAGCCGCCGGGTGGCCCGTGTGATCAAGGACGGCTGAGGCGACGGAGGCAAGGCCGGGTGTGATCAAGCCGACCTCTTCGGCATACCCCGTTGTCCGTGTCCGAGTCAGGAGCGAGTGCAGCGCGGTGAGCGAGGTTGGGCCGATGTCGTGTCGTTGCACGAAGACATCTTTGGAAGGAAACAATGCTCGCACTTGCGCAGCAGGCAACGCAGCCAGAATCGCCAGGCCACTGGCCGTGAGCGAGGCGGGCAGGCGGACGCCAACATCGCTGACCAGCGAGGGTCTCCCGGCCACGCGCTCCTCGATGACGTAGAGGACATCGCGGCCGTGCAGCACCGCGAGGTGGGCGTTGTGCCCGGTCTGGTCGGCCAGGTGGGTCAACAGCGGCCGGGCCACCCGTTGCAGCGGCGCCTGTCTGCTGTATGCCGAGCCCAACTCGAAGGCGGGAACGCCGAGCCCGTAGCGACGCTCCTCCGGCAGATGCACGATGAAGCCGCGCTCGATCAGCACCGACAGCAGCCGGTATGTCGTGGAGCGCGGGAGGCGCAACTCCCGCGCGATCGACGCCGCAGGCATCGGCGCGAGGTGGCGGCTGAGCAACGTCAGCACATCAAGCGCACGACCGGCCGCAGGTGCGTTAGGAGTGGCACAGCCACGTTCTGTTCGAAGGTTGGTTGCGACCGTGGGCGAATGTCTCACATATGAGACTCTATCTCGCGCCGGCGCCTGGTGGGCGTTTCGGGATTGCGTTGCAATGGAGAGATGAAGACGGTCGCTGTTGGCATAGCGGGGGTTTCCCCCGATGACGTAGTTGCCGTCGCCAGGCATGGGGTGGGCGTGCAGATCGCAGCCGATGCCCTGGCCGAGATGGACCGCTCGCGGGCAGCGATTGAGGCCCTAGCCGGCGACACCGAGCCGCACTATGGCATCTCGACCGGGTTCGGTGCTCTAGCAACCACACACATCCCGGTGTCACGCCGGGCGCAGTTGCAGCGCAGCCTCATCCGCTCGCACGCCGCGGGCTCTGGCCCAGAGGTCGAGCGCGAAGTCATCCGCGCCACGATGCTGTTACGGCTCTCGACCTTGGCCACGGGACGGACCGGCATACGCCCCAGCACTGCAAAGGCGTATGCCGACCTGCTCACTCAAGGGATCACGCCAGTGGTCTACGAGTACGGTTCGCTCGGCTGCTCCGGTGACTTGGCCCCGTTGGCGCACTGCGCGTTGACGCTGATCGGGGAGGGGGAGGCACGCGATGAGGCCGGAACCCTGATGCCCTCAGCCCAAGCATTGGCGGCCGCAAGCCTCGAGCCGGTTGAACTCGCCGAAAAGGAAGGGCTCGCGCTGATCAACGGCACCGACGGCATGCTGGGCCAACTGTTGCTCGCGCTACACGACCTCGACACGCTGCTGGTGACCGCAGATATTGCCGCCGCGATGAGTGTTGAGGGCCAACTCGGGACCGACGATGTGTTTGCCGAAGACCTGCAAGCGCTCCGACCCCACGTGGGGCAAGCGCGCTCAGCGGCCAATGTGCGGGCCGTGATGGCCAACTCGGATATCCGGGAGAGCCACCGGACCCAGGCATGCACCCGCGTGCAGGACGCCTATTCGCTGCGCTGCAGCCCGCAAGTGCATGGCGCTGTCCGCGACACCGTGGAGCATGCGCGCGGCATCGCCGGACGGGAGCTGGAGTCAGCGATCGACAACCCGGTCGTCACCCGCGACCTGCGGGTGGAGTCGAACGGCAACTTCCACGGTGCCGGCGTCGCCTACGTGCTCGACTTCCTCGCGATTGCCGTGGCTGACCTAGCGAGCCTGTCCGAGCGACGCACCGACCGCTTCTTGGACCCGGCCCGCAGCAACGGATTGCCGG
>JBBSNC010000174.1:0-5652 GCA_038232855.1 Actinomycetales bacterium | reverse complement strand
GTCCTCGGCTAGACAGCCGGCCGCGAGCACGAGACGTGCGGCGTCCAGGTCGCCTGAGAACGCCCGAAAGACGTCCGCGACGTCGATGCCGTGCTCGGCGATGGTGACCACGACCACAGGATCACCTGGCTTGATCAGACCTGGCGAGGCGACCGAGCAGTAGGCACCTGGTCGGCCATGCTGAGTGAATCGTTTGACCCAGCCACGCTCGCCCAGATGCCAGGCGAACGTCCCACACGGAATGCGCGGACCACATACCTGCAGATGAACGTCCTCACCCACTCGCAAAGTGCTGCCCATCACCATTTCATCCACGTCCAACGCAAGCGTCGTGATGTTTTCGCCGAACGTTCCATCCGGCAGCGCTCGCTGCAGCTCCCCCTCCCAATAGGTCAGTTGCTCGCGGGTAAAGAGGTAGACAGCCTGCCGCTGCCCGCCGTGGTCCTCGCGGTCCACGATCGCGTCTGAGACCACACCACTGGCCAGTCCGTCGCGGCGGTTTCCAGGATCTCGAACTTCGATCTGCTGTACTGCCCGCTTGTCGATCCCCGAGAGCTCGCCATCGACACGCCCACCCACGGGCTCGGCGGTGCCTACATTGACGGACTTCACCTGCCCTTGCTTCGGCTGCGAGGTTGTCATCGCCCCAAGGTAGTACCGTGAATCGGTGAGTCAGACCGCATCCCCCTCGCCCCGCACCCACAGCGCTATCGACCAGATCGCTGAGGACTACTTCGACGCCAGCATTGCGATGAGTCCCATGCTGGCTACCTACCTAGGCGTGCCGGGTAGCGAGGGACTGCTTGACGAGGCAGGTATCCAGGGCGTTCGGGACACCGTCAACCTTGCCCAGTCCACGGTGGGTCTGCTCGAGGACGCGGTGAGTGGTGGCGAACTCGATGAGGTCGACATCGTCACCGCAGCTGCGCTGCGTGACCAGTTGATGGTGTCGGTGCAGATCAATGAGGGGGTTCTGGCCGGCACCTTTGCGATGCCGCTGAACGTCCTCGGCTCTGCGGTGCAAGAAGTCCGCGACGTCTTCGACCTGATGGCGACGCAGACACCGCAGCAATGGGGCTGGGTGCTTGATCGGCTTCGCGCCGTGCCCGGCGCACTGGAGCTGTATGCCGAGGCCTTGCGCTACAGCGCGGAGCGCGGAGCTATTGCGCCACGGCGGCAAGTGCTGAGCACTGCTGCTCAGTGCATAGCTCAGTCGCACTCAGAATCCAGCACCTACTCCGGCCTCATCGCTGGTGCCACTACGATCCCCGATGACCTCAGGGCCGATCTTGAGGGGGCAGCCAGCGACGCCAATACGGCCTTCGGGCAGTTGGCCGCCATGATGACCGAGGAGCTGCTTGACCAGGCTCCGAGCAGTGACGCGGCCGGCGTCGAGCGCTACCGGTTGCTCTCCTACAGCTTTCTGGGCACCGATGTGGACCTCGCCGAGACCTACCGCTGGGGCCAGGAAGAACTAGCCCGGATCACCGGGATGATGCAGGACTGTGCTGAGCAGATTCGGCCCGGCGCCAGCGTCAAAGAGGCAGTGAAGATCCTCGACGCTGACGAGAAGTACCAGCTGACCAGCAAGGACGCACTCAAGAAGTGGATGCAGAACGCTGCCGACGAAGCGATCGCGGCGCTGAGTGACACCCACTTCGATATTCCCGAACCGATCCGACGCATTGAGTGCATGATCGCGCCGAGCCAGACGGGCATCATCTACTACACGGGGCCCAGTGAAGATTTCGCTCGACCAGGTCAGATGTGGTGGTCGGTGCCGCCGAATGTGGAGTCCTTCACCACCTGGCGTGAATTGACAACGGTCTACCACGAGGGCGTGCCGGGGCATCATCTGCAGATTGCCCAAACGACGCTGCGTAAAGATACGTTGAACCGCTGGCGTCGGCTCGGGTCGTGGAGCTCCGGGCACGGTGAGGGCTGGGCGCTCTACTCCGAGTGGCTGATGGCCGATTTGGGGTATCTGGATGATCCCGGGATGCGGATGGGGTTGCTGGACGCCCAATCGTTGCGAGCCGCCCGGGTCGTCATAGACGTCGGCGTGCATTGCGAGTTCGAGGCGCCACCGGAAGTGGGGGGCGGGCAGTGGACGTATGACAAGGCGTGGGAGTTCTTGAACAACCACGTCAATATGGACGAAGCCACCGTCCGCTTCGAACTGGATCGCTACCTGGGCTATCCCGGCCAAGCGCCGTCATACAAGATAGGCGAGCGGTTCTGGCTGGAGTTGCGCGATGAAGTCAAGGCACGCGAGGGCGAAGCCTTTGACCTGTCCGCCTTTCACCGCCGGGCGCTCGACGTCGGTGGCTTGGGGCTGGATGCGCTGCGTCTGGCGGTGCTGGGTCAGCAATGAGCATTGCCCTCACCTTGGTCCTGGTGGCTGGCATCGCCGTGCTGGTTGCGGGACTCGCCGAGCGCCGCGGCTGGAACGCTCCATCCTTGCTCATCGCAGTTGGAGTCGTTGGTTCTTACCTTCCGTTCATCCCGCAAGTCACGCTCACCTCGGACATGGTCTTGTTCGGGCTCTTGCCGCCGCTGCTGTATGCAGCCGCGATCCACACATCGCTGGTGGACTTCACGCGGCACCGAGCAGCCATCTTGTCGCTCTCGGTCGGGCTGGTGCTCTTCACGGCCTTCGGGGTGGCCCTGGTGGCTTACGCCATGCTGCCGATCCCGTTTGGCATCGCGTTTGCGCTGGGGGCCATCGTGGCCCCACCGGATGCCGTAGCGGCCACCGCTGTGGCACGCAAGATCGGCTTGCCACGGCGCATCGTGACGATTCTGGAGGGCGAGTCGTTGCTCAACGACGCCACGGCCCTCGTGGCTTTGCGCACTGGTTTGGCTATCGCTGGCCTTGGCTCTGGGCATGGGCTCATTGCGTTCGCCACCGATGAGGTCACCGCCTGGACGGTGGCGCTCACCTTTGTCTGGGCCGTCGTCGGTGGCGTGGCGATCGGCTGGGCCGTGGCCGGGTGTGCCTCGTTCTTGCGCCGACGATCCCTAGGTCCCGAGCTCGACACCGCAATGTCGTTCACCATCCCGTTCTTGGCCTTCTTGCCTGCTGAGGCACTGGGGTCCTCGGGTGTCTTGGCGGTGGTGACCGCTGGCCTGATCCTGGGACATCGCG
The DNA here is from genome assembly GCA_038232855.1 of Actinomycetales bacterium. GTDB lineage: Bacteria > Actinomycetota > Actinomycetes > Actinomycetales > Dermatophilaceae > Ornithinicoccus. The sequence continues at coordinate 2,504 of JBBSNC010000174.1, read as the reverse complement.
CTTTGACCTTGCAGAATGCCCGCTCACGTCTGTCCGAACGGACCAACTGGGCAAGCGTCCAGTTCATTCTGGAAAGTGCGGTCTTCTTGATGATCGGGCTGCAGATGCAAGACATCGTGACCGAGACGGTCAACAACACGATGTCGCTGCAGCGCGTCCTGGGCCCCTCGGTCGTGATTCTGGCGGTCGTGATGCTCCTGCGGCCGCTGTGGGTGTTCCCCAGCCGGTGGCTGCTCACTCGTCGAGCGCGTGGTTCGGGCCTTCAGCCCGCGGAACTGACATTGGTTTCCTGGGCTGGGATGCGCGGGGTGGTCACCCTCGCAGCGGCGTTCCTGATTCCGAGCGGGGCCGACGACCGCCAAGCCTTGATCTTCATCGCCCTGGTCGTTGCCATCGGCACTTTGTTGATCCAAGGACTGACGTTGCCATTGCTGGCGAAGTACCTCAAAGTTTCCGGGCCGGACCCACGCGAGGATGCGCTGCAACAGGCCGTCCTCACCGAGCATGCTGTGGCGGCGGGCTTGACGGTGCTGGATGAGCACCCCGAGGAGCAAGAGCTCCTGCGACAGCGGCTGAAAGACAACGCTCAGTCGCGTACTAATCGGATGTGGGAGCGGGTAGGCCCACGCGGGGGGGACAACAGTGAAACTCCGAGCGATGCCTACCGGCGTGTGCGGATGGCGATGATGGCAGCCGAACGCGCTGCACTCGTACGTCTGCGAGACCAGGGCGCAGCAGAGCATGACCTCTTGGGCAGGCTGCTGGAGCAACTTGACATCGAGGAGTCGATTCTGGATCTCTCCGATGAGGACCGGCGAGATGAGGAGCGGGGGACGGCACTGCAACCACCGCAGGCTCTGAAGGGGCAGTGCGGCCACCTGCAGTCGGCACCCGAAGACTGTGCACCTACCTCAACGACATGCCTAGACTGCGAGGAGGATGACGCTGAGCCAGTGCATCTGCGCAAGTGCCTGACCTGTGGCTTTGTCGGCTGCTGCGACTCTTCGGCGGGAGTGCACTCCACCCGACACTTCCGGGACACCGGGCACCCCGTGATGCAGAGTTTCGAGGTAGGCGAAGGATGGAGATGGTGCTATGTCGATGGCGAAACCGGGTGATCTCGGCATCTCTCAGCGCTTGTAGCGAGGACGCGATTGCTTTCGCTGTCTGCTGAACTCTCCACCTGCCCGGCCACCGTAAGGCCGTCCGTGATCCGCGAACTCAGCGCGAGTGTAGGTCATCCCCCAATCTCCCAACTCGATGCGAGAACCCGTTCTCAGCACTTGTTCATCCCTGATGGCCACCCCGTTGATCTTCGAGACGGTGTCGGTGCCGCGTGCGACGAGAATGTATTCGTCGTTCGAGTCCCGTCGAATCTCTGCTTGAACAGGATCAATCCCACTCAACTGCAGATCTGACCCCTCTGCACTACCGATCCTGGCCCCGGTGGGTTTCAGCGCGAAGACCCGCCGGGGATCGCCGGCCTGCGCTGTCTCACCCATCGCAAAGACCAGCCGAGGTTGACCGCCGCCATCAGGATCATGAGTTGTCGTGAGGTGACGGCGCCGGATCAAGAAGGTGGGGGCAAGAGGCAACAGCGTGGGAGGTGGGAGCAAACTGCTGCCACCTCCCCCACCGACCGAGCCACGCAGCCCAGCAGCCGCCCGCCAGTTATCGATCCGGACGAAACGCGACCGCGTAAGCAGCCTTGTGAGGACGCCGGTCTTCACGTTGCCCACTGTGACCACGCGACCATCCGGTCCTGCGATAGCAACGCTGAGTCCTCGTTCCGCCAGCGCGGCAGCTATCAGGCGCGCCTGGCGAAACGAGGACCCCGCAGACATGGCCGCGACATCGTCACTTCGTACCTCGAGGTGGCGACCGCTGCCGGTGATTGTCCCCGAGAGGCGCTGCGAGTCACCCGCTCCCGGACCCGCTCGTTCCATCGAGAATGTGAGGTCGGCGTGGATGTCGAAGCTAAAGGGCATGATCTATCAGTCCCGCAAGGCGTCCGAACCAGCGGACTCATCATCGCTCGTAGTGATGCGTAGCGTGCCGTTTAGCTTCCAGGTCGCCCTGGGGGCATCCGGCCCGGTGTCCCGCGGGACCTCGACGGCCATGTCAACAAAGCTGTAGTTGATGGCCGCACCGCGTCCCGTGAGGTAGGCCCACAGGTCCTGCCCGAGGTCGGTCCAACTCGCTTCCTTTCCGGACTGGGCCTGCGAGCCGGACTGTTCTTCCTGAATGCTCATCTTTTCTCCTTTGCCACCGTGGCGTAGACGTTCACTGACCCGAGAACACAGGCCAAGCGATATGCACTCTGTCTAGAGTAGACGGTTCACAATCACGCCCACCGGCGGGGTAGTTCGAAGATCGAAATAACCTTGAGGTGTGGTGGCCGAGTCACGGACCACCCCCTATCTCGCCGACCGGGTAGCGGCTCACCGGCAGTGACGTCCGTGCCGATGGCAGTTAGTTTGGTGGCAATGAATGAGATGATTTTG
>JBBSNC010000173.1:0-5664 GCA_038232855.1 Actinomycetales bacterium | reverse complement strand
GTTCTCCAGCATCGACGAAGCCGAATCCGACTTGCGCTGACCAGCCAGCCCTACCCACTTCCAATCATCAGGAGCACAGCTATGTCAGATCCAGGTACCCACCCCCGCAACCCGCGCATGTTGTCTGTGGAACAGCTGCGCGCGGCGGTCGAGGCCGGTGACATCGAGACGGTCATCGTTGCTTTCACGGACATGCAGGGCCGCTTACAAGGCAAATACCTGCATGCTGCCTATTTTGTCGAGCACGCGCTGGCCGATGGCATCGAAGGATGCAACTACCTGCTGGCTGTCGACACCGAGATGAACACTGTCGATGGATACGCCTTGACCTCCTGGGAAGCCGGATATGGCGACATGGAGTTCGACCTCGATCTCGACACCCTGCGATGGGTGCCCTGGTTGGAAAAGACCGCCATGCTGCAGTGCGACCTCACGTTGACCGACGGCTCCCCCGTGCCGATGTCGCCGCGCTCGATGCTCGCCGCTCAGATCGACAAGGCGGCAGAAAAGGGCTGGAAGGCCGTGGCCGGGACCGAGTTGGAATTCGTGGTCTACCGAGACACCTACGAAGAAGCCGCCAACCGCAACTACCAGGGCCTGACTCCGGCCAACCAATACAACGTGGACTACTCGGTGCTGGGGTCCGGCCGCGTCGAGCCGCTGCTGCGCCGGATCCGCCGCGACATGTATGCCGCAGGCATGGTGGTCGAATCGGCTAAGGGTGAGTGCAACTTCGGTCAGCACGAGATCGGCTTCCTCTTCGACGACGTGATGACCACCGCTGACAATCACGCGGTCTACAAGACCGGCGCCAAGATGATCGCCGCCGACATGGACCATTCGTTGACCTTCATGGCCAAGCCGAACGCACGCGACGGCAGCTCCTGCCACATCCACCTCTCGCTCCGAGGGCAGGATGACTCAATGGTGTTCTGGGACGAAAAGGGCGGTGAGCACGGCACTCGCAGCACAACCTACGACCACTTCATCGCCGGGATACTAGCGACGATGCGTGAGTTCACCCTCTTCTACGCCCCGAACATCAACTCCTACAAGCGCTTCGCCCTCGGCTCGTTTGCGCCGACTGCGGTGGCCTGGGGCATGGACAACCGCTCGTGCGCCGTGCGCCTGGTCGGCCACGGACCTAGCGCCAGGTTGGAGAACCGCCTCCCCGGTGGGGATGCCAACCCCTACCTCGCGCTGTCCGCGATGATGGCCGGTGGGCTCTACGGTATCGAGAAGAAACTGAAACTGCCGCCCGCCACCGAAGGCAGCGCTTACACCTCGGACGCGGAGCAGGTGCCCCACACGTTGCGCGAGGCCCGCGATCTCTTTGCGAGTTCGCAGATCGCCTCGGAAGTGTTCGGCCAAGACGTCGTGGACCACTACGTCAACTTTGCCGACATCGAGCTGCAGGCCTTCGAGGCGGCGGTGACTGACTGGGAGCTGCGGCGCGGATTCGAGCGTCTGTGAGCACGAGCAACGTGCTGAACCCAGCCACCGAAGAGGTCCTGGTGACCCTTGAGCTGCTGGACGAAACCGCCGCCGATGAGGCCATCACCACGTCAGCGAAAGCGCAAGAGCGGTGGCGCCACGTCAGCGCCGCCGACCGGGCCCGGCTCTTGCGCCGCTTCGCTGAGGTAGTCGACTCCCACGTCGAGGAGCTTGCCGAGCTCGAGGTCGCGAACGCTGGACACACCATCGGCAATGCGCGCTGGGAAGCTGGCAACGTGCGCGACGTCTTGCACTACTATTCCGGAGCTCCAGAGCGGCATCTTGGCCAGCAGATACCGGTCAGTGGCGGGATGGCCACTACCTTTCATGAGCCGATCGGCGTTGTCGGTGTCATCGTGCCGTGGAACTTCCCGATGCCGATCGCAGGCTGGGCCATCGGTCCGGCCCTCGCCGCGGGTAACAGCGTCGTCCTCAAGCCGGCCGAGTTGACGCCATTAACTGCGATCCGACTCGGCGAGTTGGCGCTGGAAGCCGGCATACCCGAGGGCGTCCTGCAGGTGCTTCCCGGCAAGGGCTCGGTGGTCGGCGCACGGTTCGTCACCCACCCCGAGGTGCGCAAGGTCGTCTTCACCGGGTCCACCGAGGTCGGCCGCTCGATCATGGCCGGCTGCGCGGACCAGGTGAAGCGAGTCACGCTGGAGCTTGGTGGCAAGAACGCCAACATTGTCTTTGCCGATGCCGACCTGGCCGCGGCGGCGGCCGCAGCCCCAGGCGGCGCCTTCGATAACGCCGGGCAGGACTGTTGTGCACGCTCACGCCTGCTGGTGCAGGCCGACGCCCTCGAAGACTTCACGGCTGAGCTCGTCGCGGAAGTCAATGCCGTCGTTGTTGCTGACCCCAAGCGCGACGACGTGCTGATGGGTCCGCTGATTTCGGCCCAACAACGTGACTCGGTGGCCTCCTATGTCAACGGCGCCGATGTGTTGGCCCAAGCCTCCTGCCCGCAAGGTGTTGGCTTCTGGTCACCCCCAACCATGTTGCGAGCCAGTTCCGAGCAGGATCGGACGTTCACCGACGAGATCTTCGGACCCGTCATCACACTCCTGCCGTTCACCGACGAAGCCGATGCGCTGCGCATCGCCAACGACACGGCATACGGACTGGCCGGATCGATCTGGACACGCGATGTCGGCAGGGCGCTGCGGGTCAGCCGTGGCCTCGAAGCCGGCAACATCTCAGTGAACTCGCACTCCTCGGTGCGCTACAACGCCCCCTTCGGCGGCTTCAAGCAGTCCGGTCTTGGCCGTGAGCTCGGCCCGGACGCACTCGATGCCTTCAGCGAAGTCAAGACTGTCTTCTTCGCCGATTCTTAACCTGCACCGCACCTCCACCTAGAAAGGCACCACTGCCTTGTCCCAAACCTCTGCTTCCGCCCGCCTGACCGACCGCGTCGCCATTGTGACCGGTGGTGCCAGCGGCATCGGCCTCGCCAGCGCACGACGACTGGCCGCTGAAGGCGCGACCATCGTGATCGGCGACATCTGCTCGCCGGAAACTGGCGAAGCCGCAGCGACTGAAGTGGGTGGGCTCTTCGTCCGCACGGACGTCGCCAATGCAGACGACGTAGCCGCTTTGTATGCCGCGGCGAAAGAAACCTATGGCTCCATCGATATCGCGTTTCACAATGCTGGCATCAATCCACCCGCCGACCAGTCCATTCTGGACACGGATCTGGAAACGTGGCGGCGGGTGCAAGAGGTCAACCTGACCAGCGTATACCTGTGCTGTCAGGCGGTCTTGCCGTACATGATCGAGCAGGGCAAGGGGTCGATCATCAACACGGCCTCCTTCGTGGCCCTCGTGGGAGCAGCCACCTCGCAGGTGTCCTACAGCGCCTCCAAAGGCGGAGTGCTGTCGATGTCCCGCGAACTTGGCGTGCAGTTCGCGCTCACCGGAGTGCGAGTGAACGCACTGTGCCCCGGTCCGGTGAACACACCGTTGCTGCAAGAGTTGTTTTCCGCCGATCCGGTGCAGGCCGAACGGCGTTTGATTCACGTGCCGATGGGGCGGTTTGCTGAGCCAGAGGAGATCGCCGCTGCGGTGGCCTTCCTGGCCAGCGATGACTCCAGCTACATGACGGCCAACGACTTCGTGGTCGACGGGGGCATCAGCGGGGCGTACGTCACACCGCTGCGCTGATCGACTCACACGCCACCTCGGGTGCGTCCCGGCGGCAGATTCACCACGTGCGGCGCACGATCCCGATGGTCTCGTTCAGCGACAAGGCGTACTGCTTGGCGACTCTGGCCAGATCAGCGGCGGCATCTGCGACATCGGCGGCCAAGGTGTCCTGGTGGGCCAACACGATCGTGCCGTTGCGGCCTTGCGTGCGCACGTGACCCTCTTGAGCGAGTCGCTTGTATGCCTTGGCGACTGTGTTTGCCGCGACGTCCAAGTCGGCGGCCAACTGGCGCACCGTCGGCAGGTGCGTGCCCGGGACGATGGCCCCGCTGCGGATTCCCTCGAGCACGGCGTCGCAAATCTGCTCGAAAACGGGCCGGCTGCTGCCCGGGTCAACGCTGACGGTCACTGTGTTTCCTCGATCAGTTCGCCGAGCCGCGACGCCGGGCACCCCTCACAGCGGGATTTCACCGTGCGCAGCCACCTCGGCATACCACTGGGCACTTGCCTTCGGAATACGTCGCCCGGTCTCGTAGTCGACCCGCACAATACCGAACCGCTTGTCATACCCAAAAGCCCACTCAAAATTATCGAGCAACGACCAGAGGAAATACCCCCGGACATCGACGCCCGACTCCAACGCATCGTGCACCGCGGCCAGGTGCGAGCGCACATAGCCGATCCGATCCTGGTCGTTCACGAAACCCTCCGGATCCGGGCTATCTGCATAGGCTGCGCCGTTCTCGGTGACATACAGCGCCACGGAGCGGTCGACGGTGTAGCTCTCGTGCAGGCGTACCAGCAACCGGCGCAGTGCATCGGGGATGACCTCCCATCCCATGTCGGTGACCGGCAGATCGCGTGGGACGACCGTGACGTGCTCGGAGCCGGGGTTCGCTGATGGCTCCACCGCGCGAGCTTTCGCTGCAGCCGCGGTCGCCTGCTCAGGGGCACAGGCTGTGACGGCCGTACCGAAGTAGTAGTTGACGCCCAGCACATCGATCGGGGTCGAGATCACGTCGAGATCGCCGTCCTGCACGAGATCCGAGGGCCAGAGCAATGCGACATCCTCCAGCACATCCGCCGCGTACGCGCCAGTGAGGATGGGTTCGACAAAGAAACGATTCGACAAACCATCGATCCTGCGCGCGGCATCTACGTCGCCTGGCGCCGCGGGATCGGCCGGTTCGATATCGGTGAAGTTCAGCGTGAGGCCCAGTTCGAGACTTTCCTCCCGTGAACGCAACTCACGCACCGCGAGTCCGTGCGCCAACATCAAGTGGTGACCTGCGCGCAGAGCGTCGGTCCCGTCGGTGCGGCCCGGAGCGTGATGCCCGTTGCCGTACCCCAAGAAGGCGGAGCACCAGGGCTCATTGAGGGTAGTCCAGAACGTCACTCGGTCGCCCAAGGCCTCGTGCACAGCCCCGGCATAGTCGGCGAAGCGGTATGCCGTGTCCCGAACTGGCCAGCCCCCTGCCTCTTCCAAGGCTTGTGGCAGATCCCAGTGGTAGAGCGTCAGCCACGGGACAACATCGTGCTCCAACAATGTGTCGACGAGCCGGGAGTAGAAATCGGGGCCTGCTCGGTTGACCGCTCCCCCGTCCGGGCAGACCCGGGACCAGGAGACTGAGAACCGGTAGGAGCCCAAGTTCATCGCCTTCATCAGCGCAACGTCCTCGGTATACCGGTGGTAGTGATCGCAGGCCACCTGCCCGTCGTCGCCGTTCGCTACTGCACCGGGCACGCGCGCAAAGGCGTCCCAGATTGAATCTCTGCGACCGTCTTCGAGAGCTGCTCCCTCGATTTGGTAGGCCGCCGTGGCCGAGCCCCACAAGAAGTCTTGAGAAAACTGAAGTGGCTGCGTCACAAAGCTCCCTTGACCTCGGCTGAGTGGCTAGTCTGACCAGCATGGCGGAACTTTTCATCGGTGGCCAATGGCGCTCTGCCAGTGGGTCAGGCACGCGCACCATCACCTGTCCAGCCGACGGGAGCGAAGTCGCGACCGTGTCCGAGGGCAGCGCCGAGGAT
>JBBSNC010000172.1:0-5684 GCA_038232855.1 Actinomycetales bacterium | reverse complement strand
GATCCCAGACGGCTGAATCGGGCACGTGTGCGATTCAGCCGTTCGCGTCCGGTATGTCAGCGGCCGGCTCGCGCTCAGAGGATGAAGCGGAACATCGGGCTGTCGGGAGGGATCTGCTCCACCGTGATCGACGAAGCCCGCATGCGCTCCATCAGCGGCGCTCGGTCGGTGGGCGATCCGAGCTCGATGCCGACCAGGGCAGGTCCGATCTCACGGTTGCTGCGCTTGACGTATTCGAACAGCGAAATGTCGTCATCCGGGCCGAGCACCTCGTCCAGGAAGCGCCGCAGTGCACCGGGTTCCTGTGGGAAGTTCACCAAGAAGTAGTGCTTGCGGCCTTCGTACACCAGCGCGCGCTCCATCACCTCGGCATACCGCAGCACGTCGTTGTTGCCGCCGGACACAATGGCGACGACCCGCTGCCCGGGTGTGATGTCGAGTTGGTCCAGAGCCGACGAGGCGAGCGCCCCAGCGGGCTCAGCAATGATCCCCTCGGTCTGATAGAGCGCGAGCATCTCAAGACAGATCCGGCCCTCCGGAACGGCGATGATCTCAGCCCCCGCTGCTACCACGAGGGGATACGTCACGTCGCCGACCCGCCTGACCGCAGCACCGTCTACGAAGCCATCCATCTGCGGCAGCATGACTGGGCCGCCGGTCGCCACGGCCGCGCTCATGCTTGCCGCCCCGGCAGGTTCCACTCCCACAATGCGGACTTCGGGGTGGCGATCCCGCAGGTATGTCGAGGCGCCAGCGAGCAGCCCGCCGCCACCAACCGGGACCACCACGACGTCCGGCGCCTGTGCCATGTCCTGCATGATCTCGCGGACCATCGTGCCTTGGCCGGCGATGGTCATCGGGTGGTCAAAGGGCGGCACCAAGGTCAACTGGGCCTGCTCGGCATACAACGAGGCGCTCGCTGCAGCTGCGTCATACGAATCCCCACCGACCATGATCTCGACGAAGGGCCCACCGATGACCGCGACCCGATCTCGTTTTTGCCGTGGGGTGGTCCGCGGCAGATAGATGCGTGCCGAGACTCCCAGTTGGGCGCAGGCGAAGGCGACACCCTGGGCGTGATTCCCGGCGCTGGCGCAGACCACCCCGGCGCGTTGCTCATCCACTGACAGTTGGGAGATGAAGTTGGTCGCGCCTCGCCCCTTGTACGAGCGGACCTGCTGCAAGTCCTCCCGCTTGAGCCAGACCTGAGCCCCACACAAGACCGAGAGGCGCTCGCTGTAGGTCAACGGACTGCGCATGATCCGCCCGGCCAACCGGTCGGCAGCAGCATCGACATCGGCGGCATTCACCAAGAGCGTGTCGTGAGGCATAGCGAAAGCCTGCCACACGGTGCGTGCTCGCCCTTCCGCGGAATGATGCTCTATCATCAGATGCATGCGCACCACTATCAACCTCGATGACGATGTCCTCTTGGCAATTCAAGAGCGGGCCAAACGCGAGAAACGCAGTGCAAGTGCGGTGCTCTCCGACCTTGCGCGCGAGGCACTGACGGGAAACCACCGAGAGGCGCCGACTCAGTTGGATGAGGTGGGCGGTTTCGTTCCCCTACCACGGCGCGGGCCGGTCATTTCAAACGCACTCATCGATCGGCTCCGCGAGGAAGAAGGCGAATGAGGCGTGCTCTGCTCGACATCAATGTCTTGATAGCCCTGCTCGACAGCGACCATGCCGACCACACGAGGGCCACCGAGTGGCTGCGAGCGAATCTGAACGAAGGTTGGGCATCGTGTGCGATCACCGAAAACGGGTTCGTGCGGATTACCAGTCAGCCTCGCTACCCCAGCCCCGTCTCCCCGGCTGAGGCCATTTCGCTGCTCAAGCATGCCTGCGGCACCGAAATTCATCAGTTCTGGCCATGCGATGTCAGTGTGCTCGATCGTTCGATCGTGGATTGCTCGCGGCTACACGGGGCAAAGCAGGTGACCGATACCTACCTGTTGGCGCTGGCAGTCCATCACGATGGTGTTTTTGTCACGTTTGACCGAACAATCTCGATGGCGGTCGTCCCTGGCGCGAGGCCTCATCACCTCGTGATCCTGTAGCGGCGCATCGCAGGGGCTACCTCAGCCGAAGAGGATGGCCGCTTCCTCATAGCGATGCGGTGGCACCGTCTTGAGGTGTCTGGTGGCGCGGTGCAGCGGCACCGTGCTGACATCAATCCCATCGAGGGAGACCATGGTGCCCCATTCGCTGTGCTTGACCGCGTCAACCGCTGCCGTTCCGAAGCGGGTCGCCAACACCCGATCGAACGACGTGGGCACGCCCCCGCGCTGGAGGTGACCCAGCACCGTGGAGCGGGTCTCGATGCCGGTTCGCTCTTGAATCTCCAACGCCAACTGGTCACCGATACCACCTAGGCGTGGACGGCCAAAAGCATCAAGGCCTCGCAGGGACACGGCTTCCTCGCCGCCTTCGGGCACGAAGCCCTCCGCCACGACCACGACGGGCGCACGTCCGCGATCCATCGCCATGTGCACCCAGCCGACGATCTCATCAGTTGCCACCGGCACTTCGGGGATCAAGATGGCATGTGCACCTGAGGCCAGTCCGGCATGCAGGGCGATCCACCCCACATGGCGGCCCATCACTTCTACGACCATGCACCGATGGTGGCTTTCGCCGGTCGTGCGCAGCCGGTCGATGGATTCCGTGGCGATGGACACCGAGGTGTCAAAGCCGAAGGTGTAGTCCGTGGCGGACAGGTCGTTGTCAATGGTCTTGGGCACCCCGACGATCTTGATCCCGTCTTCATGCAGCATCTTGGCCACGGTCAAGGTGCCCTCTCCACCAATAGCGATGACCGCATCCATCTCATGTGCGGCCATCACCTCTTTGACGCGTTCGCTGCCGCCGTGATCAAACGGGCTGGTGCGCGAGGTGCCCAGGATCGTCCCACCCTGCCGGGAGAGACCACGCACGTCGTGGCGGGGGAGTGGACGGATGTCGTCAAGCACCAGACCTGCCCAGCCATCGCGTATGCCGAGGAAGGTCTGACCGTAGATGCGGTCCCCCTTCATCACAGCCCCGCGGATCACTGCGTTGAGGCCGGGGCAGTCTCCACCGCTTGTCAGGATGCCGATTTTCACGGTTCTAGTCTGCGCTGTTGGGGTGCAGGGTGGTAATCCGGCGACTGACGGCATACGTCAGGCCGGCCGTGCTGCTGGTGACGAAGGTCCCCCAGGCAAGGTCGGGCAAGACCACCGAAAGCGGGAAGTCGGCCAGTACGGCCAGGTTGGTGAGGTCCCAGGTCGCATAGGCGACGAATCCTAGGATGGCACCGGGCACGAGGGCGCGACGGGCCGATCCGGCCCGGATGGCTGGAGTGGTCGCGAAGTAGGTGATGCCGCCGATATAGATGGCATAGAACGCGATGGCCGCCACCATGTTGGGGGATGAGGCAAGGAGTTCACCTAATTCCGCTTCATACAGCGGCAACGCGATGACTGTCAGCCAGAGGAAGTCCAGGACACCGAAAATCGCCGCGGCAATCAGATAGTGCCCGACCCACATGCCGCGCATTGCGCCTCCCGAGGTGACTCCGCTGCACCGACGATCCAGGACAAGGGTAGATTGCGACGTTGTGGCGAAGACGCGTGACCTCAGTGATGACGACGTCGAAGAGGAAGTGCAGGGGACCTTCGACCACAGCGTCGGCGAGGGACAAGAGCGTCTGCATCGATCAACGCGGGTGATGCTCACCACTGGGTTCCTTGGCGGCATCGAGATCGGCTTCGGCGTGCTGGCCTACCTCACGGTCTATGAGCAGACGGGCAGTTCGTTCCTCGGGGCGTTCGCCTTTGCGATCGGATTTGCCGCTCTGTATCTGGCTCACTCCGAGCTGTTCACCGAGGGCTTCTACTACCCCATCATGGCGATCTTTGCCGGCACTGGCTCAGTCCTTCAACTGCTGCGGCTCTGGGGTTTGACGCTGTTCGCGAATTTAGCCGGCGGTTGGTTGCTGATGTGGATCGCGGTCACCGCTTTCCCCGACCTGCACGCGACTTTTGCCACCGAGGCGCTCCACTTCGTGGAGGCACCGCTGAATTGGGAGTCCATCGCGCTCGCCCTCCTCGGTGGTGGTGCGATCACGCTGATGACCCGGATGCAGGCGGGAAGCAGCAGTCAGGTCGCTACCCTGGCCGCCGCGTTGGCTGGGGCGTTCTTGCTCGTGGGTCTGGGTCTGTTCCACTGCGTGCTGGACTCGATCATCATCTTTGGGGCTCTCCATTCCGGTGCTGAAGGTGTGACGTATCTGAACTGGCTGGGCTGGTTCTGGTATGCCGCATTGGCCAACGTCGTAGGCGGCCTCGTGCTGGTGACGGCCCCGCGCCTCGTGCGCAGCAGTGAGTTGGTGGCTGGGCGCTCCGGCTCGGCGGAGAACTAGCCACGCACGCATGCGCCTGATTGTGGCAGGCTGTCGCCCATGAGCACCGCAGCACTTGCCCCACAGCCCGTGTTGGCCGACCGGCTGATCTCACGAAGTTTGACCACCGACATCGTTCTAGTAGGCACCGGAGCGATCGCTGTGGGCCTTCTTGCACAGGTCGGTTTCGGAAGTCCGGTGCCGGTTACAGGCCAAACGCTGGGTGTGCTGATCGTCGGTGGCTCGTTGGGGATGCGGCGCGGCGCCATGTCGATGCTGACGTACTTAGTGGCTGGGGTGGCGGGCGTCCCCTGGTTTGCCGATTTCACCGGGGGACCAGTGACATTGATCAAGCCATCGTTCGGCTACATCATCGGGTTCGTCTTCGCTGCCGCGCTGATCGGGTGGCTGGCCGAGCGCAACTGGGACCGGCGGCCCGCGCTGTCCATGCTGGGCTTCCTGCTCGCCTCACTCGTGCCCTTCCTGTTCGGGCTGCCTTACCTAGCGGCTGTCCTTGGCATCAGTGACGTGTCGCTGGTCTTGGAGTACGGTTTCACGCCGTTCATCGTGGGTGGCCTGATCAAGTGGGCCATTGCGGCAGCGATCTTCCCGGCTGCTTGGGCTGCCGTGCGATCCCTGGACGCCCGGAAGAGTTAGCAGCCCGACCTGGTCGCGGACGACCGCCGCTCCTCAAGTCTTTCGATTGTCGTAGAATCTCAGGGTGTCCCGCATCGCAGATCTCATCACCGGCCGAGTCAGTTCGGTTGTTGTCGCCCTGCTCACCATCCTGCTGGCAGCGGGCATTCTGGTGGGGGTCGGCGGTGGTGAGCGCTCCCCGTCAGCGACGGACTCGCTCCCGCAGGGCTACGGCAACACCCAAGGTGTCGCGCTGCTGGATGAACTACCTGAGGACGACTCCAGTGCCGCCATCGCACTATTCACCGTTGACTCCGATATCGTTGCTCAACTCGAGCGACTTCAAGGCCTCGTCGACGGCCTGACCACAACGGATGGCGAGCCATTCCCACCGACGAAAGTCATCCCCGCCGAAGATGGCACGGCTGCACTGGCGGCTCTGGTTGTGCCCTCGACCACGGCCACCGACACGGCAGCCGAAGTCACTGCTTTGCGCGATTCGCTCGATGACGAAGTGCCTGATGGGGTGAGCGCCGCGGTCACCGGTCCGGCCGCCATTGAGGCTGACCTCGCTGCTGTCTTCGAGGGCGCCAACTTCACGTTGCTGTTGACCACCGCGTCTGTCGTGGCACTGCTGCTCCTGGTGACCTATCGCAGTCCGTTT
>JBBSNC010000171.1:0-5699 GCA_038232855.1 Actinomycetales bacterium | reverse complement strand
CACTCAGCGTACGACCAGCATGAGACACCCCCACACTCACCCCCGAACCCCATAAGCCCGTGTATGACGGATGCCTGGGATCGCGCATGACGGATGTCTCGGATCGTGATGACATCCGCCACTGGCCGTAACGCGCAGACGCGTCATACGGTGAAGCAACACCCCAGGAGGCAACCGTGAGCGCCCAGCCGCAAACCCCCGATGACCCGGTATTGGTCGTCACCGACGCCGTCCGCAGATTCGGTTCCTTCACCGCCGTCGACGGCGTGTCTTTCCAGATCGTGCCTGGCGAGACCTTCGGTTTGCTCGGACCCAATGGCGCTGGCAAGACCACCACAATCTCGATGATCGCTGGCCTGATTCCCACCAGCGCAGGATCGATCACGGTCGCCGGCCACGCCATGGCAGCCGACAAGGTCGAGCCGAAGCGGCACATCGGGCTTGTCCCCCAAGACCTCGCGATCTATCCCGAGCTCTCGGCACGCGAAAATCTGCACTTCTTCGGTCGGCTCCAGGGCTTGGGCGGCAAGGACCTCAAGCAGCGCACCAATGACGTCCTGGAGCTGATCGGCCTCGCCGACCGAGCGAAGGAAGCCACCAAGAAGTTCTCTGGTGGGATGAAGCGTCGCCTGAACATCGGCGTCGGGCTGCTGCACCGCCCCACCTTGCTGATCCTGGACGAGCCGACCGTCGGGGTCGACCCGCAGTCGCGCAACGCCATCCTCGAGTCCGTCGAAGCGCTATCGGGCGAAGGCATGGCCGTGCTCTATACGACGCATTACATGGAGGAAGCGGAACGGTTGTGCGACCGGATTGCGATCATCGACTCCGGCACGATCCAAGCCGAGGGCACCCAAGACGAATTGATCCGTTTGACCGGTGGCGTCGACACGATCCGCCTGTCGGGCACCGGTGACCTGGAGCAAGCCAGCACCGCCTTGAATGATCTGGCCTCCGTCGAGCGCGTTGACACCGACCGGCGCCAACTGCTTCTCACGGTGCGGGATGCGCCGCACGCCGTGGCCACCATCGTCAACACGGCCACCTCGTCCGGTATGTCGCTCAGTGACGTCGAGATCTCCCGTCCTGATCTGGAGTCAGTGTTCCTGCACCTGACCGGCAAAGCGCTGCGGGACTGAGGATGGGCGCACTCTGGACGATGACGGCCTCTGATCTGAGGCAACGCCTGCGAGACCGCTCGGTGATCATCTTCGCGCTCATCGTGCCGCTGGCCTTGATGTTCGTGTTCAACCTCGTCTTCGGGGCGGCGACCGACTCAGGGCTTCAACCGACCACGGTTGCCATCTCTGCCCCGTCCGAGGACCAGTTGGCACCGACCTTCGCGACAGTGCTGGAACAGATCGACCTGCTGGACATCACGGTCGAACAGGCTTCAGAGGCTGAGGCTCGGGCCGCAGCCAAGGACGCGTCAGCCGACGTCGCGCTCATCATCCCGGACGGATTCGCGGCGTCGCTGGCCGCCGGTAACGGCGCCGACGTCACCGCGCTGGAGTCGGACACCGCCGGACTGGAGGGGAACGTGGTGCTCTCCATCGTGCAGTCGCTGTTAACCCAGTTCGGCGACGGCGCGGTGGCCGCGACGGCCGGGTTCGACCTCGGCATACCCCCGGCTGAGCTCGCGCAAGTGGCTCAGGACGCGGCCACGGCGGGCCCCGCACTCACCCTGACTCCTGGGACGTTGTCTCAGGAGCAGCTCAGCCCCTCGGCTGCCACCGTCGCGGGACAGGCCGGCCTGTTTTTGCTCTTCACCGTCGGCTTCGGGGTGCTGGGATTGATCTCCGAAAGGGAGCAAGGCACGTATGCCCGGTTGCAGTCGATGCCGATGCGACCCGGATTGATCGTGGCGGCCAAGGGTTTGGTCAGTTTCATCCTCGGGGTGGTCGCGACTGCGGTGCTCCTAGCTTCGGGTGCGGCCTTCTTCGACGTCAGTTTTGGCTCGCCGCTGGTCGTGGGCGTGCTCATCGTGGCGGTCGTTACCGCCAGTACCTCGTTGATGTTTATCGTGGCCAAGGTGGCCAGCACGCCCGAGCAGGCCGGAGCAGCGCAATCGATCCTGGCCGTGTCGCTCGGGATCGCCGGTGGAGCGTTCTTTCCGATCACCGGCACCGGAGCCTTAGCGGCGGTGTTGGACCTCAACCCGATCGCCGCTTTCATCCGCGGGTTGGGCATCAGCGCCAACGGCGGCAGCGTGACCGACATCGGCGGGCCGCTGGCCATCATGCTCGGATTCGCTGTCGTCACCCTCATCGTGGCCGCCGCCGTGCCGGATCGGAGCGCCACGTCATGACCGGCATACGAGCAAGTTTGGCTATCGCGGCGGTGGAGTTGCGCAGATTCCTGGCTGACCGGTCCAACATCTTCTTCGTGTTCATCTTCCCGCTCGTGCTGGTGGTGGTGATCGGGGCATCGTTCGGCGGGGGCGGACCTGAGGCCAAGGTCGCGATCGCTGGGGCGGACAGTCCGCTGCGCAGCGCGATCGTCGAGCAGCTGACCGGCGACAACGGAGCCCAAGTCACCTACGCCGGCAAAGAAGCCATCCGTGATCAGGTGGCCCGCGGACGCACCGCCGCCGGCTTGGTCATCCCCGCCGACCAAGCCGCGGCCTTCGAAGACGGGCGAGACGTCGACCTGCCCCTCCTGGTGGGCTCCAGTGCAAACGCGCAGATCGCCTCGCAGACGGTGACCGGGGCGGTGTCTGCCGTGAATGCTCGCCGGGGCCAGGTGGCTGCGCTGAGCGGTGACGGACGCAGCGACCGACAGATCAGCGCGGCTCTGGAGGCGGCACAGCAACAGGTCACCCCGCCCACGCTGCAGGTCGAGAGCGTGGACGAGATCAGCGCCGAGTTCGAGGGACTGTCCGGTCAGTTCGACCAGGGCGCATCCTCCCAACTGCTGTTGTTCGTCTTCCTCGCTTCACTCACCGGTGCGGCCACGTTGATCCAAGCGCGCCGGTATGGCGTGGTGGGCCGGGTGCTCAGTGCCCCGGTGACCGCACGGCAGGTCTTAGCCGGTCAAGCCCTTGGCCGATTCACTATCGCCGCCTTCCAAGGTGTCTACATCATGATCGCCACCGCCCTGATCTTCGCGGTCGACTGGGGCTCCTGGCCGCTGGCGCTGATCGTGCTCGTGGTTTTCAGCACCGTCGCGGCCGGTGCGGCGATGATCTTGGGGTCGCTGATCGACAACGAGGGCGCCGCGGCCGGGCTGGGCGTCGGCCTCGGCCTCATCCTCGGGGCGATGGGCGGCACCATGTTTCCGCTGGAGTTCTTCGGCGACACCATGCGCACCGTCGCGCACCTCACGCCGCACGCCTGGGCCTACGACGCCATGGCCGACGTGCAACGCCGCGACGCGAGCCTGGTCGACATCCTGCCCGAGTTGGGCGTGCTGGCCGCGATGGCCCTCGTGTTACTCGTCGTCGGCACGTGGGCGTTGCGGCGGAGCACGTCACGCGCCATGTGAGCCGTCGGAACAGGACAGGTCACCACTGGTGTTCCTGCCTGTATGACCAAGCCCACGCCCGCTGAAGCCAACCCGCTCACCATCGAGGTCTGGTCCGATGTGGTCTGCCCGTGGTGTTACATCGGCAAGCGCCGCCTGGAATCCGCGATCGCACAGATCGAAGCCCACGGCACCGACCTCGATGGCCTCCAGATCCGCTGGCGCTCCTTCCAGCTGGACCCCTCAGCACCTCGCCCCGATGAGCATGGACACGGGGTCGCTGTCGCCGAACACCTGGGTCACAAATACGGTGGCGGCATCGAGGCCGGAAAGGCGATGAGCTCCCAGATCACGCAGGTAGCCGCCGACGAGGGGCTGGACTTCCACCTTGAGGAAGCCACGGTAGGCAATACGGTCGACGCGCACCGGTTGCTGCATTTGGCCGCCGACCTAGAGCACCAGGACCGCGAAGAGCGCGGCGGCACGGCCACGCCGAACCTGCAGGATCGCCTCAAGGAGCGATTCCTGGAGGCGTACTTCACGCAGGGCCTGGATATCTCCGAGCACCAGGTGCTTCGTGAGCTGGCGGCCGAGGTAGGCCTGCCGCTGTCCCGGGTCTCGGAGGTGCTGCGCTCCTCGGCATACGAGCGGGAGGTGCAGCAGGACCAAGCGCAGGCTCAGGCCTACGGCGCTACCGGCGTTCCGTTCACCGTGATCGACGCACGCTACGCGGTCTCGGGTGCACAGCCGGTCGAGGTGTTCGTCGATGCACTCGAGCGCGCGATGGCCGATCGAGCGCAACTCCTCACGATCTCAGCGTCTGCCGACACCTCGGTCGAGGCGAGTCAGTGCGGTCCGGATGGCTGCGAGGTCCCCTGAGCGAGGTCAACTGGCCAGGCGACGCTCCACCTGATCCACGTCGATGTGGCCGTCGTTGAGGCTGTACCGGTGGGTCCCGTGGCGGCCCATCGGGTAAGACCGGGCGTATGCGGTCAGCGCGGTCCTGAACGCTGGTGCCACCGGCATACGCAACGAGTCGTAGAGGGTGCTGATCGCCCGGATCGGATCGTCGGTGAGGTCGCGATAGTCCACGTCATGGATTCGGGTCGAAGAGGCCTGTCGGGCCGTGCGGTTGCGGTCGATCTCGGTGGCGAAGAGCACGAGTGAGGCCTGCGGTGCGCGTCTGAGCCAGATGGGACACAGTCAGGGCTTGGGTCGTCTGGCCATGCTGAGATAACTTGCGTAGGCGGTCACCGGATCACGGTGGATCTGCACGATCTGGGCTTCCGGGACGGCGTCGAGGAGGGCGTTCAGGGCCCCCATGTGTTCGGGCGCCTTGAGCACCAACCGCTTCGAGGGGCTCTGTTGCTGCAGGATCTGCAGCCACGATCGGTACTCGCGATATTTCTGCTTGCGGTTGTGATCCAGATACCACCTCAGGTATCCGGCCACAGGGGCCATGGACCAGAAGAACACCGACTCGAAGGAGCTGGCCGTGAGATAGAAACACTCTTCCGGTGAGTCAGCGTCGATGGTGTGCATCCGGCTGAGGTCCAGCATCAGGGGAGTCCGCACTGCTAGCGAGCGTCGAGCCTGCTCGCGACGAGTGTCATCGGTGGGGCTCGATGTCCTGCTCAATCGAAGCGAGCAGCGCGTCGAGACCCTCGGTGAAGAAGGGATCGCCGAAGTCGCTCAGTCCGGTGCAGTTGGCTGCCTCCTGCATCACGGTTGCCTTGTCCAAGCGGAACCGGTCAATGCGGTCGGCGGGGGTCAATCGGCCGACGGTGTTGAGCAACCGCATCGGCAGGGGAAGGCCAGACCCCCTCATGCGCCATCCACAGTCACGTTGACGTGGGAGTCGGCGTAGGCACGGAGTTCCACCTCAAAAGTGACACCCGGCCCGGCTCTCGACGCGACCTGAAAGCCAGCCAGCGGACCCGGCCTGCTCGCCCTCAACCCAAGAACGCTTGCGATGATGACCCGATGATCACCAACGATTTGGCGCGCCAACTACATACGGCCGGATTGCTGTGGTCCCCGTTGCCGGGTGACCGCTTCACCGTCGACACCGAAGCCATGCTGGGTGATGTCTTCTATCTGGCTGACATGACGGTCGACGTGCAGCGCTTCGTCGGCGGTTCGGTGATCGGCTTCAACGGGGTCGCCGAGTGGGCGCTGGACTCGGTCAACCTCGAAGAGACCCTGTGGCTGCCTCGTGAGGACCAGATGCGCGCCGT
>JBBSNC010000170.1:0-5711 GCA_038232855.1 Actinomycetales bacterium | reverse complement strand
GGTGACACGGGGTGATGTGCTGGACATGGTGAGAACCTCCGGGTGGGGTGGGGCTGTCTGAGGGCTCACACCACACCATGGAGGTCCTCATGCCCCACGCTAACGCCCCACTGTCCCCTACCGGCCGGTTGCGCCTGGCCCGGTGCATCGTCGATCAGAAGTGGCCGCTGCGCCGTGCCGCTGACCGGTTCAACGTTTCAACCACGACGGCCCAGCGGTGGGCGCACCGGTACCGGGCGCACGACAAGGCCGGGATGGTGGAGCGCTCCAGCCGACCGCGCCGGTGCGCGGGCAACTGGACCGGCGCACCGAGCGGCGGATCATGGGACTGCGGGTCTCGCGCCGGTGGGGCCCAGCCCGGATCGCCTACCGGCTGAGGTTGAACCCGGCCACAGTCCACAAAGTCTTGCGCCGCTACGACGCGCCCCCGTTGTCCTGGACCGACCCGGCCACCGGGTGCCGGCTGCGAGCCAAGCCCAAAGCCCGCCGGTACGAGCACGAGACACCCGGTGACTTGGTGCACATCGATGTCAAGAAGCTCGGGCGCATCCCCGACGGTGGTGGTCACCGGGTCCACGGCAGGGCCAAGGGCAACCGGATCAAGAAGAGCACCAAGCCAGGCACCGCGTTCATCCACAACGCCGTCGATGACCACTCCCGGCTGGCCTACGCCGAGATCCTAACCGATGAGAAGAAGGAAACCGCCTCAGCGTTCTGGAAGCGCGCCAACGCCTGGTTCGCCACCTGCGGGATCACCGTGAAACGAGTGCTGACCGACAACGGGTCGGCCTACCGATCGCACCTGTCCGCCGACACCCTCGGGCCCATCACGCACAAACGCACCCGGCCCTACCGGCCCCAGACCACGGCAAGGTCGAACGGTTCAACCGAACCCTGGAACAAGAATGGGCCTACGCCCGCGCCTACACCAGCAAGACCCAGCGCGTCGCTGCCTTCCCAGCCTTCCTGCACACCTACAATCATCACCGCAGCCACACCGCGCTCGGAGACAAATCACCAGCCGACCGCGTACCCAACCTCCGTGGACAGAACACCTAGGCGGCCAGCGGATACCCCGGCAGCAACCGGACCTGGGAGTCGGTGACCAGGTGAGTGCTGAGCAGTTCGGCGCCAACGTCGGCGCAGGATTCGATCAAGATCTGGTGCAGCGCGCGATCCGCGTCAGTAAGCCCGACTCCGGCGTGAGCGATGCCCAGCACGAAGGCGGTCGGTAGCTCAGCGGTCGAAGATTGCGAGAGGACCTGGCTCACCAGGCTGGAGGCTTCCGTAACGGGCAGATGGCCCGCGACGAACACTGGCTGGGCCAACGTGAGATCCTCGCGCAGCACCAAGATTGCCAGACCTCCGCCGACGCGGTCAGCATTGCTCACACAGAGGTCGAGGACGTCGGCGGCCATGCCTGGGTCGTTCAGTGGACGGGCGGGCCAGTCGGGTGGCAGGTCTTCAAAGGACATGACGCCAGCCTGTCGGCAACCACGGTCGGCTCGCAGAACTTATCCACAAGGCTGGTGTTATCCCGTTTGCTCAGCCACCCAGGAGTTGGGTCACGGCGTGCAGAGTGAGCCCCACGAGGGCACCGACGACGGTTCCGTTGATGCGGATGAACTGCAGATCTCGTCCTACGTGAAGTTCTATCCGTTCCGCGGCCAGTTCGCCGTCCCAGCGTTTGATCGTGGCGGTGATGACCCCGGTGACCTCGGTGCCGTATTGGTCGACCACGGCTTGCACCGCGTTGGCAGCCCAGGCGTCCAATCGCGCTCTCAATCTTTCATCTGTGGTCAGTGTGACCCCGAAGGCGCTGAGTTCGGCGGCCAGTCGAGTACGGACTGGACCGGGGGCGTCGCCCAGTGCCTCGATCAGCGCGACTTTGACCGCTTCCCAGATCGCCACGGCTGTCTCCGCGACCTGGGGATGGTCCAGCACGTGCTCCTTAAACGCTTCGGCGCGAGCCATTGTGGACTCATCCCGCTGCATATCATCGGCGACTGAGGCCAGGTAGGAGTCGATCGCCAGCCGCACCCGATGCTGGGGATCGTCCTTGACTTCCTCCGCCCACCTCAGCACTTCGGCATACACCCGGCCGACGACCCGCTCGTCGACCCACTGTGGAGACCACCACGGCGCCCGGGATGCCACGATCCGCGTGACATCCTCGGGATGTTCGAGGAGCCAGGCATGCAGCTCCCGCGCGGCGATATCCACCAGACCGCTGTGTGCCCTGTCAGCCACCACCGCCTCGAGCAGGTGGCCAGCCAGTGGGCTGATCGGCTCGGTACGTAGCCGCGGAATCAGGGTCTCCTGCACGAGCGCATGAGCGTCTTCCCTGCCGATCCCGCGCAGCACACCCTGAGCCAGTGGAGCCGCCTCGGCGATGACTCGTTCGCTGTGCTCGGCATCACTGAGCCAACGCCCAATCCGAGCGACCACATCCGCGTCCAGGTATCGCTCCCGCAACGTCTGCGGACTCAAGAAGTGCTCGGTGACGAACTGCTCCAACCCCTGGGCCAACGTGTCCTTACGGCGTGGCACCAATGCCGTGTGCGGGATCGGTATGCCGAGTGGGTGGCGAAAGATCGCGGTCACCGCAAACCAGTCGGCGATAGCCCCGACCATGGCCGCTTCTGCGCCCGCATGGACATAGCCCCAGAATCCGCCGCGCCCGATCGTGAGCAGGAAAATGATGGCAGCGACGACCAGCAGCCCGGTCGCGACCATCCGCATCCGACGCAAGTCCGTGCGGCGGACGTCGTCGCTCACCCACATGGTTGTGCCAGGTCAACGAAGCGACACAACGCGTTCACCGCACGCAGTTGCTCTGGGCTGCGCACCGGCGCTTCGAGCAAGGCCGGGCTGGCCACGATGACCGCCAAGGCTCGCGCCCGGGAGATGGCGACGTTGAGACGGTGGGTGTCGTACAGGAAATCCACGCCACGCGGGGCGTCGTCCGCACTAGAGGAGGCCATCGTGTAGATGACGACGGCAGCCTCTCGCCCCTGGAACTTGTCCACCGTGCCCACTGCGACGCCTTCAGGAAGCAGCGCCGCAACCCGGGCCACATGGGCGTTGTACGCAGCGACGACCAGGAGATCTTCGGGCAGGAGCCGACAGTCTTGCCCTTTGTCGTCGATCCACCGTCCCTGCAACAGTCGATCTACGAGGGCGGCCACCATCTGCGCTTCGAGCGGGTTCTCGTTGCTGAACCCCTCGTGTTGCGCAGCGACCCACCGCAGCCCCGAACCATCCAGGGTGTGACCGGGCGGGCCGGGCACATCCGCGATGCGTTGCTGCTCCCGACCCGGCGCCGACAGCAGCCGATCGTCATACGCCATCGTGGATACGAAACTGGTGATCTGAGGGTGCATCCGCCAGGTCTGATCCAAGAACACCCCACGCTCCTCCGGCATGACCGCAGCGCCCTCCAACATATGCTCCAGCGCCGAGACCCCCGCCCCGTACGGGTGAGTCGTATTGGAGGGTGAGGCCAACTGCTGGGGGTCGCCCAGCAGCACAAGCGAATCGGCAGCGCCGGCGACTGCGAGGGCATTGGCCAGCGAGAACTGCCCCGCCTCGTCGATGACCAGGACGTCGACGGCCCCCCGCATGCTCTCCTGGGCCCAGAGCCACGCCGTGCCGCCGACCAAGCGCGGCCCAGATGGCCCGAGGGCTTGGACTATCTGCTCATCGGAGTCGGTAACGGTGATCGGGTCATCCGGGTCGGGGTCCACTGGGATCTGGTCCTTGCCTGCCTTGCGCAGCGCTGGCCGCTCGGTCTTGCGAAGCAATTGGGTCAGGACGCTGTGCGACCCGGCGGTCACCCCCACACGCAACCCGGCATCCAGCAAGTCGCGGATGAGGTGCAGACCGGCATATGTCTTGCCTGAACCAGGCGGCCCCCGGACCGCAAGGATCTGATGGGACAACCCCAACCCGAGTCGGCGCACCACGTCCACCGCAGTCTCGCCGCCGATCGGCTGCAGTGCATCTGGCACGGCGCGCGCCAACAACGCTTGCCCAGCTCCCCCACTCCCTTGAAGCACCTCGTGTCCGAGGGCGCTCAAGGCCCCACGCAAGACCTTGCTGGTGACCACCCCCTTGGTCACCAGCCCGGTCGCCAGCAGCGGAGAGTTGCCCTTGCCGCGCTTGATGTCGATCCAGCCTGCATCCAGATCCACACCGACGACCTCGCCAACGCTCTTATGTACACGCGCGTCATCCACGGTTTTGCCGATTCGGGCTTCTTGGGCGGGGAAGGGGTACCGCCAGACGTAGGAACGTTTGATCTCACCAATCTGGGTTGGTTCGCCGACACCGCCCAGCGTGATCCGATCGTCGATCAGCTCCTCATCACCCATCGTGGCTGTGCGAAAATACTCCCACCAGACCTGCTTGTCTTCTCGGCGGTGCCACCCCACACACCCAGCCAAGAGAAGTTGGCCTGCCCCCACCAGCGTCTCAGCGAGTTCATTCTCAGCCTGGACGATCTCGCTGTCGGCAGCTTCGGCGATGGTTTCGTCGCCTGGGCGTGGGACCGTCAGGCCCCGCCTGAGCACTTCCTCGCGTCGTTCTTCCAACCAGTTGTGCAGCGCCAGCGTGCTGCGCACGTCGTCATTGTTGTAGTCGGCGATTCGATCCAAGATAGTGCGATCGGCGCGGTCTGAGGCTGCCCACTTCTCGTATTCGACGACCGAGGACAAGGCGTTGTCGACCTTCCCCTCGGCGGCGGAGCGCGTGCCTCCCCAATAGAACGCCTCCATCTTCTTGATGGAGTACGAGTCCTTGGAAATCTGGACGCCTTGACGCACCACCGCGTACAGATCGACGAAGCGCTCCCCCCGCAGAAGCATGTCCAGCTCGGACTCAGCAACGGCTTCGCGACCGGTCAGCCGTTTCAGCACGGCCTGTTCGTAGTTGGCGTAGTGGTAGATGTGCATCCCAGGATGCTGACGCCACCGCTGCAGCAACCACTGAAGCAATTCGGTGACCATGACAGCTTCGGCAGGTGCATCGTGCGCCCACCACGTGAAGAACCTCTCGTCGCGATCACAGACTCCGGCGAGGTACTCCAAACCCCGGCCGCCGGGGGCAAAAGGGTCACCCTCGAAGTCGAGGTAGACATCCCCCGGATCGGGCTCCGGCAGCAAGGCCATCCCCTGTCCGGCCGTCACCGGCAGCACTTCGTACGTCGGCTCACCAGTCTGAGATTCGTTCAACTGCAGTGCCGCCTGGGTGCACAGCCGCACCCTCGTGGTCGGGCTGAGTGCCTCAATCACACGAGTGTCCTGTGCGCCGGCTCGCGCCAACGCACTCAAGGTGGAGATGCCTACTTCTCTCAACCGGGTGCGCTGATCGCTGCGCATCCCGGCGACTCGGCATACATCGTCGGTTTCTTCCCACCTCTGATTGCAGCGCGGATGCCACCGACACTGCTCGCAGTACGGCACAGGCACCGGAGTTGTCGATGGCTGATCTGCGATGGCAGCACCCAAGGCGCCCCGCACGCGCGCAGCGTAGGACTCGACGTCGACGAGGCGCCAGGGATGTTGGGCACCGTCGCCCGCGATGACGATGAGTTGGCGTGGTTTCACGCCTTGCAACTGCGTCAGCCGGACGGCATACGTCGCCATCTGCAACAACGCTGGCACTTTGAGCCGGCGAGCAAGTTTGGTGTCGGCGATGTCGTATGACCAATC
>JBBSNC010000169.1:0-5727 GCA_038232855.1 Actinomycetales bacterium | reverse complement strand
CGGTGGGACCGACGTCTCGGACAATTCAGACCACAGCAAAGTGGCTGGTGCACAGGGCGCGAAGACCAGCGGAGCCCAGCAGATGTTCCGTCGCAAGAGCGGCTGAAAATGCTGGCCTATCCGGCGTAGGTGCGCGCCAACTCGACCAGGGTGCGAACTCCGGCTCCGGTGCCACCCTGAGGCGTGTATCCGTAGGCAGAGTTGCTGTTGAACGCGGGACCGGCAATGTCGAGGTGCGCCCAGGGAAGGGTCTGCCCCGAAGCATCCTGGCCGACGAACTCGGACAGGAACGTGGCGGCAACCATGGTGCCAGCCGACGCTTGACCAGTATGTTTCAGGTCAGCGACCGGCGAGTCCATGCTTGAACGGACCTCCTCGGGCAGCGGCAGGGCCCAGGCTGATTCGCCCGCGCCGGCCGCACTCGACAAGGCCCGATCAATGAGTTCCGGGTTGTTGCCCATCACACCGAAGGTGCGCACCCCTAGCGCCACCGTGCAGGCTCCGGTCAAGGTGGCGATATCAACGATGGCATCGGGCTTTTGCTCCGAGGCGAGGGCCAAACCATCAGCCATCACCAATCGGCCCTCGGCGTCGGTGTTGATGATTTCAACGGTTTTGCCACCACGCATCGTGACCACGTCCCCCGGGCGTTGAGCCAAGTCGCCGGTCATGTTCTCAGCCAGACACAAGTACCCGGTGACCGCAATGGGCAAGTGCAGTTCGGCAATGGCCAACACGGCCGCGGCCACGGCGGCCGCCCCACCCATGTCGCATTTCATCGTGATCATGCCGGTGGCAGGTTTGATGCACAACCCACCGGAGTCAAAGGTGATGCCCTTGCCCACGAAGGTAAGTGTGGCCTTGGGACGGCGCGGTGCATACGTCATAACTGCCAGCCTGGGGCCGCGCGCAGAGCCCTGACCGACCCCGATGATTCCGCCGCAGCCCTCCGTTGCCAAGCGATCGGCGTCCCACACCTCGATGCTGACGTCCTTGCTCGCGCGTCGAGTTACCGAGGCGCCGAAAGACTCCGGATAGAGGGCGTTGGGCGGCGTGTTGACCAAGTCGCGGGCATAACTGACGGCGCGATCCATTACTGCCACCCGGTGGGCAAGGGCTTTGCTCTCCTTGGCGCGAGGCTTGATGCCGCAGACGATGGCCGCGGACAGGGGAGCCTTGGCATTTGTGGTTTTGCCTGCCCCATAGAATGAATGGAAGGCGTAGCTGCCGAACAGTGCACCCTGCCCGGCCGCTTCGGCGACCTCCTCGCCAGCGGCCCCCAGGGCGAAAGCGGCGGCACTCTTGCCCGCCAATGCGCGTGCCGCGACTCCGGCCGCTCGCCGAACCTTCTCGGCCGCATCGGGGCCACGCACCCCGGAGTGCGGCGAGTCCCCGCCCGTGCCGACGACCAGCACGATGGGTGCGACCACCTTGCCCACCGCGTTCAGTTTGACGACTTCGTCCGCACTGCCCTCTGCTCCCAATGCCTTCAGAGCGTCGTTGATCGACGTCACAACCGCGCGTGGAAGGTCGGTTTCGTCAACCAACTGGGCCTGACCAGCCACCGCCCGAGAGGCCAGCACGAGAGCGTCGCAGGCAATGCTCGTGGGGCGGGTGGCGGTGAAAGACAAAGTCGTTTGGGGCATCGAGCCCATGCGTTTCCTCCAATGTATCGGTCACGGATGGTGTGACCCTAGTCGAGGATTTTCTCACGCCGCGGGCTGCGCCCCGATACAGTCGAATCTATGAGCGACGCAACGCCCAAAACGTCCCCCGTGCACACATTCCACACCAACGCCGATGCCAAGATGGCCGACTTTGGCGGTTGGTCTATGCCCATCGAGTATGCGGGCGGGGGGGTCGTCGCGGAGCACACAGCAGTGCGTGAGCGGGTCGGCCTCTT
This sequence comes from Actinomycetales bacterium, assembly GCA_038232855.1. Lineage (GTDB taxonomy): Bacteria > Actinomycetota > Actinomycetes > Actinomycetales > Dermatophilaceae > Ornithinicoccus. The sequence continues at coordinate 3,824 of JBBSNC010000169.1, read as the reverse complement.
CGATGTCTCTCATCTGGGCAAGGCTGTGGTACGCGGAGATGGAGCCGCCGATTTCATCAACGCGACCTTGACCAATGATCTCGATCGCATCGCCCCAGGCCAAGCCCAGTACACGATGTGTTGCGATGATCAGGGGGGAGTGGTCGATGACTTGATTGTCTATCTGGTCGCGCCGGACGAGGTGTTCTTGATCCCAAACGCAGCTAATACCACGGGAGTAGTCGCGGCTTTGGCCCAGGTCGCTCCCGCAGGCATTGAGGTCAGCGGGTGCCATGAGGACTTTGCCGTGCTTGCGGTGCAGGGCCCGGCAAGTGCACAGGTGCTTGCCAGCCTTGGATTGCCAACGGAGCACGGCTTTATGAGTTTTGTCGATGCCACCTTCGACGGCAACCAGGTGCGGGTATGCCGAACGGGCTACACCGGTGAACGGGGGTACGAACTGGTGCCCCGGAGCAGCGATGCCCCGGCACTCTGGGAGGCATTGGTTGCTGCGGTCACCGATGCTGAGGGGCTGATCTGCGGGCTCGGCGCGCGCGACACGCTCCGCACTGAAATGGGCTACGCCTTGCATGGGCACGAACTCAGCGCACAGATCACGCCCGTGATGGCTCGCACCGGCTGGGCCGTGGGTTGGGACAAACCCGATTTCTGGGGCAAGGCCGCGTTAACCCGTAAACGAGCGAACAAGGAAGGCCCGCTGTCTCGAGGGCTACTAGTGACTGGTCGCGGTATCCCGCGCGCCGGGTGTGCCGTGCTCGACGCATCCGGTCATCGGGTGGGGGAAGTCACCTCGGGAACCTTCTCGCCTACTCTGAAGCAAGGAATCGCGCTCGCCTTGCTTGACCGAAGCCACGGTGTGGGGGATGAGGTGACCGTTGACGTTCGAGGCCGACAGCTCAATGCCTCAATCGTTGCCCCGCCGTTCGTCGACGCGAAGACCACAACGTAGTGCCTCAGTCGGCCACAGCAGACAGCGCCACAACAGGCAACGTCGCGGCTGGCAGGGTGGGCGCCTCGCTCACCCACTCCTCGAGGCCAATAATCAGCACTGGCCGACGACTGCTCAGCACTGCACTTGCAAGCCTGCCCCTGACCTCTCCCGCGTCGATGACGGTGCACGGTGCGACCTGAAGCAACGACTCCGCATACCGGACTCGGCTCACGCCCGCGACTCCGAGGACCAGTGTTGTCGTCATTGATGAAGTCCTTGTCGGCACACGCGGCTAGTCGCGAAACGGTTTGGGCCCGACCTTAGTGGGGCATCGCGCAGTAAGAACAGACCTTCGCAGTTAGCCTGAGGCGATGGCATCGCTATACCGCTGGCACATGAGCGCAGACGCAGACTCACCCTTGGCGGACTCCGTCACCGATGGGGGTAACTTTCCTAGTCAGGCGGATGCCGAGGCCTGGCTCACCGATGAATGGCCGGAACTTTCCGAAATGGGGGTGCAGGCCGTGACCCTGCTGTGTGACGACACCGTGGTCTATGGGCCGATGAGCCTGAGTCCCTAGCGGCGACGCAACTCATCTCCGCGGGTCACCTGCGCACGAGGCACGCGTGACATGCGCATCTGGAAGGAGCGCAGCACCACATAGGACGCCGCGCGCTTGGGGGGTTCCTCGTGAAATTCGTCGATGAAGGCGATCTTGGTGCGGCGCCACAGCAAAGAGGCATCAAGGAGACCGAAGATGATCGTGCCGTAGGCGGCTGCGAACATGAGCAACTGCACGCTGCCCGGCCCCACGAGCGAGGCGGTCAAGATGAGCAGCATCGTCGGCAGCAGGATCTCCCCGATATTCCACCGACGGTCAACCGCATCACGAAGGTACCGGCGCTGGGGCCCGCGGTCTCGCGCAGCGAGGTACTTGTCCTCACCACGCAGCATGCCCTCGCGAGCCACCGCGCGGGCACGGCGTCGTTTGTCCTTCTGATCTTTCGTCAACGACTTGGTGTCAGCCACCAGGGGTCGGCGCCTAGCGGCTTCGGCATCGCGTCGTTTCGGGGTGGGGCGCCCCTTGCCGTTGGCAGGGTGCCCGGCCGGTGCTCCTGCCCCGGGGGTGCTCGAAACGGGCTCGGCGGCTTCAGGCTTCTTACGGAACAGCACCCCACCACTGTATGCGGTGCCGGGTGTCATCACTGCGCCCTGCGGCTGCGATCGCTACGCCCTCGCGGATAGGGTCGCAGAATGGATGAGCGCCTGGACCGACTACGACGGCGGGTCAGCGAACTGATGCCTGACGCGGTTGAGGACCTGATCGCCCTGACCGCCATCCCGTCGGTCTCTCGTGATTCCTTCGATCAAGACCATGTCGATGCCAGCGCCGAGGCGGTGGCCACATTGCTGCGGGCCGAGGGGATGACAGTCAAAGTCGTGCGTGAGGGCGGACGACCAGCTGTCATAGGCCATCTGGCCGGCCCACCCGGGTCCCCCACCGTGTTGCTGTATGCCCACCACGACGTGCAACCGCCCGGATCGCTGCAGGACTGGGCGACCCCGCCCTTTGAGCCCACGCGCAGCGGCGAGCGCCTCTTTGCCCGTGGGGTTGCCGATGACAAAGCCGGTGTCATGGCGCATGTGGTCGCCCTGCGAGCACACCAGTCGCGGGTGCCGGTGTCAGTCACGGTTTTTGTTGAGGGGGAGGAAGAAGTCGCCTCGCCCAGCCTGCCGGCTCTCTTGGAGCGCTACGGCCCCGAGTTGCATGCCGATGCCATTGTTCTGGCCGACTCGCAGAACTGGAAGGTCGGCGTACCAGCGTTGACAACGACGCTGCGTGGGCTGGTGAGCGTCACCGTGTCGGTGCGAGCGTTGAGCCATGGGCTGCACTCCGGGTTGTACGGCGGCGCGGTGCCAGACGGTCTGACCGCGCTGTGCCGACTCATGGCCACTCTGCATACCGAGGTCGGAGAGGTCGCCGTGCCGGGCCTGATGGCCAGCGACGAGGCGGACTTGGAATACACCGAGGCCGACCTTCGCGCCGACACCGCACTGCCGGAAGGAGTGCAGCCGATCGGGACGGGCTCATTCCTGTCTCGACTATGGACCAAGCCCTCCATCACTGTCGTCGGCATGGATGCCCCCAGCGTGGAGACCGCAGCAAATCTGTTGACTCCGTTGGGGCGAGCCAAGATTTCGATGCGCATTCACCCTGGGCAAGATCCCGAGCAAGCGTATGTAGCGCTGCGGGATCATCTGCTCGCGCACGCACCCTGGGGATGTCACGTCGAGGTGGAACTGGAAGATCTCGGTGCTGGATTCAGTGCCGAGACGGGCGGAGCGATCTATGCCAAGGCGCGGCAAGCCTTCGCGCAGGCATGGGGGACCGAGGCCGTTGATGTCGGCATCGGCGGTTCGATTCCCTTCATTGCCACCTTCGCCGAGCACTTCCCGCAGGCCACGATCCTGGTGACCGGAGTGGAAGACCCCGACACGCGGGCACACTCGGCGAATGAGAGCTTGCATCTGGGGGAGTTCGAGAGAGTCTGCCTTGCCGAGGCCCTCTTGCTGCAGCATCTGGAGTCAATTGGCCCAGATGGATTCGATGAGGAAAGTCAGGGCGCCTGATGGCTCAGCAGAAGTATGTCGAGGATTCCTTTGAACGGGACACGCGGTATATCCCGGAGCGGATCACCGAAGACGGCAAACCGGACGGGTTCGAGGTCGCCACCGGGCGCTACCGCCTCGTCGTAGCTCGCGCATGTCCGTGGGCGCACCGGACCGTGATCGTACGGCGCCTTCTTGGTCTCGAGGACTCGCTTTCCATGGGAATCTGCGGGCCGGTGCACGACGAAGACAGTTGGACGTTCGATCTGGACCCGGGTGAGG
>JBBSNC010000168.1:0-5769 GCA_038232855.1 Actinomycetales bacterium | reverse complement strand
CGGTGGCTTGGCGCTGTCGTCGCAGTTCAGCAGCAGTGGCCTGACCGAATACATCGGCGAGCTAGCCGAAGGGCTCGGCGGTGTGCCCATCGTCTTGCTGATCGTGCTGGTCACGACCGGCGTCATCTTCTTGACCGAACTGACCAGCAACACCGCGACCGCAGCGACGTTCCTGCCGGTGGCCGGTGGGGTGGCGCTCGGTCTGGATCTGGACCCGTTGCTGCTGACCATTCCGGTGGCTCTGGCTGCGACCTGCGCGTTCATGTTGCCGGTGGCGACCCCGCCGAATGCGGTGGCCTATGGCTCTGGATATGTCACCGTGGCCAACATGGTCAAAGGTGGGGTGTGGCTCAACCTGATCGGCATCGTGTTGGTCACCGGCGTCACCTTCACGCTGATGGTCTGGGCGCTCGGCATCAGTGTCTAGCCCAGAAACTTCCAACGGAGCTAGGGCGTAGAGGCAGAGCAATCCGGCGGTATGCAGTCCGCGTTCCACCGCCCGCCGTTCGGTTGATCTTGACGGCTCAGTTGAGTTCTCTCACCCGCTTCATCTCGCCGACCCGCGGTGCGGTACCGTTTAAGCACAGATCTCGTCGTCGTTGACTTTGGGGAATGCACCGCAGATGGTGCCGAATGCCGTGATCTTGCTGCTCATCGACACGGGCGCCTTGGCGAGTTGGCCCGATGCCTGACGCCTGGTCGCCGAGTGCCATATTCGGACCGTGAAGCGCTGGTCAAAACGACTCAGAGGCGGAGAGTGCGCGAGTTGGACACGATGCAATACCTGACCGACGAGGTAGCGCTCGTCGGTGAAGCGGCACTGGTTGACGAGGTCATCCTGGTCGACGAAGGAGGACAGCAAACCGGGACCGCACCGCGTTCCGAGGTCCACACGACGCAGACCCCACTGCACCGCGCCTTTTCGGTCTATCTGTTCGACGCTGATGGACGCACGCTGATCACCCGCCGGGCCTTGTCCAAAGTGGCGTGGCCGGGGGTGTGGAGTAATTCCTGCTGCGGACACCCTCGCCCCGGCGAGTCAACGACCGAGGCGATCGAGCGACGGGTCGGCGAAGAACTCGGCATACAGGTCCGGGATCTCGTGGTGCTCCTGCCTGATTTCCGCTATCGAGCCGTCGATGCGAGTGGCGTCGTGGAATACGAAATATGTCCGGTCTACGTGGGTCGGACCGACCAAGAGCCCTCGCCGGACCCCGACGAAGTGATGGATCACGCGTGGGTTGCTTGGTCGGACGCCGTCGACGCGCTTCGGAGCGCTCCGCAGGTATTTAGCCCGTGGATGGCGCTGCAGACGCCGTTGCTGGGTCGCGAAATGTCACAGGAAACTGGAGGTCAGGACGCACCATCGCCGAAGGCAAGTCCTGAGATAGCAGAGACGCTGGGCACGGTCCAGCGCCTGCTCGCCGCGGAGGCGGAGTGGACCCAACGCTTCTGGGAGTCCACGGGTCTGCAGGCTGAGGACGACCCGGTGTTGAAGCAAGACCTCCCGACCTGGCTCGCCGACCTGGTCGATGGCAGCGGCAAGCTAATCCGGCCTCGGATGTGCCACTGGGGATACGTCGCCGGGGGTGGCGTCCGGGACGCGCCTGCCTACGCCGATGTTTGCCGGGCGGGCGCCGCGCTGGAACTCCTGCATGTCTTTGCGCTCATCCATGACGACGTGATGGATGAGTCCGAGTGGCGGCGGGGCCGTGCTGCTGCCCATGCCCGGGCTCGCGATTGGCACACCCTCGCACAGGGACACGGCAATGCTTCGCGCTTTGGCGACAACGTCGCGATCCTGCTGGGGGATCTTGCCCACATGCAGGCCGATCGGCTGGTTTCCGGATTGCCGGAGACCTTCCGGGAAGCCTGGCACGAACTGTGCGCCGAGTTGATCGCCGGGCAGGGGGCCGATCTCACCGGAGCCGCTGCTGCCTCGCGCAGTTACGAGCAGGCCGACCGAGTGGCGTGGTTGAAGTCGGGGGCCTACACCATCGAACGCCCGTTGCTTCTGGGCGCTCTTGCCGCAGGAATCGATGCTCGAGGGCACGAGGCGCTGGAGTCCTACGGCCATCGGCTGGGTCGCGCATTTGCGCTGCGGGACGACATCCTCGGCGTCTGGGGTGATCCGGTGGTGACCGGCAAACCGGGCGGTGATGATCTGCGCTCGCGTAAGCCAACCGTGTTGTGGATGGCGGCGCAGGAAGGGCTGCAGGGACCTGGAGGCGAGGCCCTGCATCGCGTGGGCACTGCGCAGGAACGCAACGAGGACGTGTCGATCGTGCAGCAGGCGATGATCGACGCCGGGATGCGAGACAAGGCCGAAAGACAGGTCGGCCAGTGGGTCGAATCCGCGCTCGCGGACCTGGACTGTGACAGCCTTAACCCCGAGGGGGTCGAGGGTCTGACCGCGATGGCCCAGCGGGTGGCCTGGCGTGAAGCGTAGGGGCGTACAACAGGTCGGATCCGGTCAGGTTCGCACGTCTGGGCGGGTGCGCGTTGGGGGCCGGGTGTTGCTGACGTGCTTTGACCAGTTGGTGCGCCTGAGTCTGCGCGGGGTGTGGATTCGCGGGGACATCCCCCAGGAGCCGGTGGTCTGGGCGATGAACCATCACCACTGGTGGGACGCCTTCGCTTCGGGCTCGGTGCTGCGCACCCAGGGACAGCGACCTACGGTGCTGGTCTCGGACAAAAACCTCGCCTCGTTTGGGCTGCTCAACTGGATCGACGCCGTCCCTGCCGCCGCGCCCGAACGCGCGGTGGAGGCCCTGCGTTCGGGCCGCACCCTGATCATCATGCCGGAGGGCCGCATGCTGCCCCCCGGACCGCTTGGTCCCCTGCGGGGCGGGGCTGGGCGCATCGCCGCGGCGGCACAGGTGCCGCTGGTGCCAGTGGCGCTGCGGGTGGTGATGCGCACGTCGCAGTACGCCGAGGTGTTCATCGACATCGGCCAAGCCGTCAGTGCCGAGTCATTGGACTCCGCCCTTGGTGGGGCGCTGACCACGATGAACGAGGCCATCGCCACCGCCAACCCGTTTGAACCGCTCCCGGGCTATCGCAAGGTCGTGCCTGGTCGCGGGTCGATTGACGGGCTCATCTCGGTGTTGACCCCGTGGCGCCGGTGAACGCCCTGCGGGTGGGCGTGACCTCGTTTGTGACCCTGAAGATGTTCGTGTTGGCGATCAACCTGGTCCGCTTCCCGGTTCTTTCGGCAGGAACTGGTCGTGGCGTCGACGTCAACCAGGACGCCGTCTCGGTGCTGATCCCGGCTCGCGACGAAGCGGACCGGCTGCCCAGCACGTTGCCCGCCATGCTCGCCCAACGCAGCGCCGAGGTGTTGGTGCTCGATGATGGGTCGAGCGACGGGACCGCCGAGGTCGCTCAGGGCCTCATGGACCTCAGCGGCCACTCCCAGGCTCGGGTCGTCAGTGGTCAGGACCTGCCGGCGGGGTGGACCGGCAAGACGTGGGCCTGCCATCAGCTCGCCGCCGCCGCGCAGGGGAACATCCTGGTCTTCTTGGACGCGGACGTCACGCTCGAACCGGGGGCCGTGGCCGCAGTGGTCGCCGAGAAGGAACGGGTCGGCGCCGACGTCTTCTCGGTCTTCCCCCGACAGGAAACCGGCTCCCTGGGCGAACACTTGGTCGTGCCGACCATCGACGACGTGCTGCTGTGCCTCCTCGCTCACCCCCTGCTCCGCCTGCCGATCCCGTCGGCCGCCACCGCCCACGGGGCCTGTCTGGTGTTTGACCGCGACAGCTATGCCCGGGTCGGCGGCTTCGAGGCCGTGTGCGACGAGATCGTCGACGACGTAGCCATGGCCCGGCGGACCCGCGCGCTCGGGATGGCGTTGGGCCTGGTCTTGGGAGGCGATCTCGTGCACGTGCGGATGTATCGCTCCTACGGCGAGGTGGTGGCCGGGCTGTCCCGCGGTCTGCTGCCGATGAGTAACGGATCGCCCGTGGTCCTGGTCGTGGGGTGGCTGTTTCACCTCTTCGCGTACACCCTGCCGGTGACGCGGATCTGGGTGGACCGCCGCTGGGCGTGGCCGCTGGCGCTGGGACTGGCCGAACGGGCCTTGGTGGAGGTCAAGACCCGGCGGTATGCCGTATGGCAGGCGCTGCTGGTCCCGGCGGTTGCCCCCGCAATGGGTCCGTTGGTCGCCCGGGCTCTGCGTGGTCGACCCCAGTGGCGGGGCAGGACCTACGGATGAGATCACCCACGTACCTGCTCCGATCCTCCGGATCACCAGCGGCCAAACAGGCGCGCCTCCCGGCCCCGCCGACTTCACCCTTGGTGGGTCACCTCGGACAGTGGGGGATCAACCCGCTCGGCGTCTTGGAGGCCGGAGCCCGCGAAGGTACCGTCTTCGAGTTGCGCCTGTGGCGCCGCGCGATCGTCGGCTATACCCCCGAGTGGAACCGTGCCGTGCTGGGCGATCTCGACACCTTCCGCAGCCGCGGGGGGCTGAGCGGACTGTCCCCATACCTGAATTCGGGCATCGTGCAGACGGACGCGCCGGAGCATCGGCCGCAGCGCAACGCCCTCAACCCCGGATTCACCAAAGGCGCACTCGACGCTCTGATGGCCGGGATGCGAGAGAGCGTCGAAAAGCACCTGCCGAGCGGCGATTTCGATGCCATCGAGTGGGCTTCCACGGTAGTCCGTGCGGTGCTGTCCACAACGTTCCTCGGCACTGAGGCGACCGATCCGGTGCTCAACCGGTGGCTAGGACCGATGGAACGACCGCTTCCGGGGCCCTTTCTGCCCCGACCGCTGCGCTTCCGCGCCATGAACGCACGGCTTGTTCGGGCCCTCGCCGACCCGCCGCCGGGAAGTCTGGCCGAGACCTTCGCCGGTCACGGCGGACTACCCGAGATGCGGGTGGCCCTCGCCGCCGGCTACGACACCACGGCACACACGCTCGCCTGGCTGCTCGCTCACGCGGCTCAGGATCCCGATCTCCTCGACCCGGCACGGCATGATTCGGCGATCAAGGAGACCCTGCGGCTTTATCCCGCGGGCTGGACCGGCAGCCGTCGAGCGCACCGGGACACCACTGCGGACGGCGTCGACATCCCCCGCGGGACGTTAGTGCTTTACAGCCCATATCTCACCCATCGGGATGCTTCGCTGTGGGACCGGCCGACCGTCTTTGCGCCCGAGCGGTTTGCCGACGGCCGCGTGCCCCCGTGGGGCTACATCCCGTTTGCGGCGGGGGAGCGGACCTGTCTGGGGAGGCACTATGCCCACCTGCTGTTGCGCACCGTGCTCGAGTCCTTGGAGGGCCATCGGCTCGAGTTTCGAGCCGGAGACCTCAGCCCGCGGGCCGGCGTCACGTTGCGTCCCGCTGGCCCGCTGCACCTGCATCTAGCGGCCCCCTCCCCTGCCCCGCGGCCCGCCTCACCGGCCGCAACGCCACCTGAAGAAGGAACGCCATGAGCAAAATCGTTATCGTCGGTGCCGGGCTTTCGGGCCTGTCCGCGGCCTGCCACTTGAGTCGCACCGGGCACCACGTCACCGTCGTCGAGGCCCGGTCCCAGGTCGGCGGTTTGGCTGGGGAACGACGCGTTGCGGGGCACGTGTTCGACCTCGGGCCCACCGTGCTGACCATGCCCGGCCTCATCGAGTCGACCCTGCAGGCGGCGGGCGGCAGCCTGGACCTGCTGCCGATGACCCAGCTCGATCCGGCATACCGGGCGTTCTTCGCCGACGGCTCGCAGATGGACATCTGGAGCGACCACGCCACCATGCGCGACCAGATCG
>JBBSNC010000167.1:0-5815 GCA_038232855.1 Actinomycetales bacterium | reverse complement strand
CACCGGAATTCAGCACGCGATAGATGGTGTCTCGTCCGGCACCAACCAAGACGCATAAAACAAGTAACACGGCCCATGGTGGTGGGCTACGAACGCGCTCTTAGCCCACCACCATGGGCCGCCAGAAAACCCCACAAACATAAAACAGGCGCGGAGAACTGACAGCGCCAAAGCCGCTGCCCCGCTATCCCGATCAGGAAGGTGCTGGAATGTATCCCACTCGATCAACGCGTGAACTGGGAATCCTGTTGCGGATCAGTCGCGAGCTCGATGTCGTTGGTGACGTCACCGCCATTGTCGACAACCCCTCAGAACTGCTGGCCTGGGCCACCACCCTCACCGACCCGACCCTGACAGCCTGGCGAGCAACCGGGTCGGGCAGCCGCTACCTGCACGTCAGCGCCACGCACACCCACGAACCGATCCGCGGACAGATCACCGCAATCCTTCATTGCGATCAACACCTGGAGTTCTGGCAAGAACTAGGCGACACCCGCGACCTCGAGGCTGGAAACAGCACCCCACTTTCCCTCACCGACCTCTCGCGCGCCTGGCAAGCCATGCCGATTACCCCACCAGCGTGACCCCAGACGATCAAACCAGGCAAGGAGGAACAACAATGAGCACCCACCAGCGCGAGCACAACATCCCCGAAGCGGACCTCCAAGACCAGCGCACCCCAGCCCAGCCCCTCCAGGACCACGGCGACCCCGACAACGATTACCCTGTCAAGAGCACCGACTGGGTAAACGAAGCAGATCTGCAGGACCAGCGAACACCGGTGGAACTAGACATCGACGACGATGCCTACCCCCACGACCACCCCACGCCACACGACACCTGATCAGCCCAACCAGGCTGGTTCCACGTAGATCACACCACCCCAGGCAATCTGGAAACCACGAACACAAAACTTCACCATAGCGACGTGGACTACGTCGAGCACGCTTCCAAAGCCACCCTAGACAACACACCCGCATAAGAGCGAGTCTCTTACGACTGACACACGCCATCTATCGGTGACAGAACACCGCCACCTGTCGCCGAAAATCACAACCGATCGACTGACCCAGACGACCGACGTCGAGTCCCGCATACCGAACGTCCTCTGGTGTCGACTTCGCGCCCGCTGGCGGCGGTCGACCAGGGTGCGTTCGTCACCGTATGGGGATCCTCATACGGGAACGTGTGACGGCGCACCTGCGGCCGGGCTCGCGAGGTGACACTACTCGGGATTGATCGTCGAGGAAGGCGAGATTGTGTCGTCAGCGAGCAGTTCTGTCTGTTCCAGCGCCGCGAAGTGTCCACCTCGTGGCATCACGGTGAACCGTTGGACCGCGAAATGCCGGTCGGCCAGTGTGCGCGGCGCATAGCGAGGTCGCGAGGGAAGAGTGCGAATGTCTTAGGAGTCTCGATCCGCGCCGGTGCCCACGACCCGGCGTCTTCCCCGTCGACTAGGACGGGTTTCGAGCGTCGTCACTGATCTCGCCCCACGATTGCGCGCTCGTGTCTTCCCGAGACGATGCGTCCCACGCGTCGGCCGGTTCGCTGTACAGGTGCATCGAGGAGCGCACGGTGCCGGTCAGCCACATCAGGGTTGTCGCCGCGGCGGTTGTCGGATGTTGTCGAGCCAGTCTGTCGGTTTCGGGTCTTAGCGGCGAAGCGCGTGCAGGAACGCGACGGCTCCCCGGGTGTGACCCTGGTCGGCTTGGAGTTCGGCGTCCATGCGGGTGCGAAGTTTGTGCTGTTCATCTGGAGTCAGCGGCTCGGTGAGGAGGTCGGCCAGGGTCGGCATGGTGGGGTTCGGTGAGACTGAAAGGAACTCCTCCAGGGTGAGTCCGTCGGCGTAGTGGGCGCTGGTTTCCTTGGCTTCGTAGGTCAAGTGCACGTCAACGAAGCCGGCTTCGGTGGCTTGATGGAGTAGGTCCCGTTCATCGAAGCCCAGCATGGGAGAGTCCAGAGGCTGGTATCGCTGGCTCATGACATTCACTTTGGCGGCGAGAGGCCGCAGTTCACCGATGTTAAGGCCCCATAACCAGCCGGGTGGTTCGGGATAGCCAAACCGGTTGATTGGTTCGAACAGCGACAGGCGACCACCGGGGCGCAGAACCCGGTGCAGGTGTTTGAACGCCGCGGGTTTGTCTTCGACATAGATCAAAACTGAGCGCAACACAGCAGCGTCCACCGATCGATCGGACAAGCCATCCAAGGTGGGGAGGCAGGCACTGACAAACTGGCACCGCTCCGTAACACCCGTTGCCTCAGCCATCGAGCGGCACGTGTCGAGCAGATCGGCCGATAGGTCGCTGAAGATCACGGTCCCGCGCTTCCCGACGCGGTCCAGCGCAGCAAATCCGAGCAGTCCGTCGTCGCAGCCGACGTCAAGGACAGTCGCGTCCGCATTGAGGTGGGCAGAATCAAGGACTCGGTCACGGATCGGCTCGAGGTAGGCCATGAACCGCTGACGTACATCCTCGTTCCCACCGAATCGTTGGTGTAACAACCACTGAGACCATTGATCCGCCGCTTTCTCCATGAACTCAATTCTGCGCTAGCCGCGGAGACATGGCCATGAACGCCGCAGCAAGCGGGCGCTCGAGAGCCCGCGACATGGTGGCGCGCCAATTCGCCAGGTCTCCGCCGTAGACATCATGAACTAACCGCACGACGTCCTCGACGTCTTCGAAGTCCCCGCTCCGGTAGTCGATGCTCGCTTCCTGTGGCTGCTGGCCAACGGCCTCCAAGGATTCTTCGTGGGGCAGTGGGGTCACCGCGCCATTGTGCCCGGCTTCTCGCAAGAGGATCCGCGGATCCAAGCGGTCAACGCAACAGGAGCGGTCCGATTTGTTCGATCGGCTTCTTGAACGCTAGTCATTTTCGGGGCCGGTCGTTGAGTTCGGCGGCGACCCAGTCCAGGTCGGCTTCGCTGTGCACCGACAGGTCGCTGCCTTTGGGGAAGTACTGCCGCAGCAGCCCATTTGTATTTTCGTTGGACCCGCGCTGCCAAGGGGCGTGCGGGTCGCAGAAGAAGATTGCCATGTCGGTGGCCATCCGGACCTGCATCCAGTCGCGCATCTCCACGCCCTGATCCCAGGTCAGCGACCCGCGCAGCGACGCAGGCAACGTCTGGATCTTCGCGGATAGGGCGGGCGCGACCTGCGCAGGCTTGTAGCCTTCGGGCAGGTGCACCAACATCGTGTAACCCCGTGGTGCGTTCGACCAAGGTGCCAACTGCGCTGGCGTTGGCCTTGCCGATGATCAGATCCCCCTCCCAATGCCCAGGAACGGCACGGTCATCGGCCTCGGCCGGGCGCTCGGCGATGTTGACCATGTCGTGCAGGACCCGGTTCTTGCGCTGGGCGCCCTGGCGGTTGGGCTGGCGCAACCCACGCCCGGTGCGCAAGCATTTGGCCAGGTCACGGCGCAGCGCACTACGGGACTGCACGTACAGGGACTGGTAAATGGTCTCGGTGGACACCCACATCTCCGGGTCGTCGGGGTGGTCATCTCGAAGTCTGCCAGCGATCTGTTCGGGCGAGTACTTCTTCTGCAGGTCCTGCTCGACCCGCACCCGAAGGACCACGTTCGTGACCTACTTGGCCGGCTCGCCCGCTCATAGGCCAGCGGGTGCGCGGTCATGGCCCGATAGGCGCCCTTGCCCTCACTGTTACGGGCCAGCTCCCGGCTGATTGTTGACGGCGACCGGCCCAGGCGCCTGGAGATGGAGCGGATCGACTCGCCCCCGCACGACCCAGTGCGATCTCTTCTCGCTCACCGAAGGACAGGTACCGCCCCTGCATCCCGCGCCCGTGACGCGGGCGTACGCCACCGGCCTGACGCACCCAAGCCAGACCGCGCTGACGATGGGTGCCGGCGACGGCCGAGGCATCGGTCATGAACTCACCGGCCTGCCATGCGGCCCAGAACGGCTGAATCAACTCGGCCACCAGCTGGTTAGAGAAACGGACTGTCATCGACACCCTCATATCTTGGGGTGTTGCGACGACCGCAAGGACCCAAGGAACCGCCTGCGGCGAGCCCCGAACTGGCCGAACTGTTGGACCCGCTCATCCCGCAGGGAACCTGTTACGAAATGCGCGACCATCCTGGATAACGTGCGTCTGGGGTCTCGACCCGCGCCATAGCGCTCATCGGAAGCGAGGCCCGGAGCGATGCGGTCCCGGGCCGGCGGTTCGGCCCAGCCATCACCCCTAAAGATTCGGCGGATCCAGGCTGAGCGGCAGTGTGTGACCCCGGTGACGGCGCTTTGAAAGTGCCGTCACCGGGGCTTCGTGGGTGTCGGCTACGCCCGGTGGCGGCGGGCGGCGACCGCCCCCGCGGCGGTCAGACCGAGCAGTGCCATGGCAGCACTGGTTATCGCGATCGTGGAGTTGTCGTCCGCGGCGGTGCCTCCTGCGCCGGTGGCGACACCACCGGTCGGCATCTGGGTCAACTGGCCGCGGACAGCACCGTCGGGGAAGTCTGCGTTGTGCACGTTCACGTAGTACTGACTCGGGTCATCCAGAATGTCCGTTGCCAGATCCTGCTCGACGTCCGCGCAGCCGGAGGACTCACCCGAGGCAGGCGCTTCTAGCTCCACGACGACGGGTCCAGCCACGCCGAAGCCGGCCTCGTGAATGTGCGCTGCCGCGGCCTGTGCGATGTCGGCCACCTCCAGTGTGTAGCAGATGGTCGCTTCCTCGGCGTCGATCGTCAGTGTCGCGGTGCCCGTGCCGTCGGAGTCTCCGGGGCCGGGCGCCTCCGCCTCACCCGTCAGCTCAATCACGGATGAGTTGTCGCCGTCTTGGGCGTGAGCGGTCCCGGCCACGCCGAGGGGGAAGAGACACAAGGCAAGGGCAGGGGCGAGGATGAGTGGTCGTTTCACGGGAGCCTCCAAGGATTCTTGTGACGTGAGTCACGATGTAGCCAAAAGGTTACTCCCCACCGCCGTTTGCCGTGGCCCACACCCGCCCACGCTCAATTCCATATGCGGATGGAGCGGCAGCGCTTCGTCCGTCTGAGGCCCACCGTGGGTCACGCCGGCCGGGCTGTCCCTCCCAGCGCTGTCCCGTGCTGGCATATCGAGCCAATGATGTGAGGGACCGAAACTGGGATTCGGCGCCACGGTCGGCGACGTCGACCGTGGCTGGAAGCGCATCCTGTTCCTGGCGGTGCCGCCGAGGACGGCGCCCGATCCAGGCTGGCTGCCGCGACGGCCAGCGTGGTGATGATGCCACCGGTGGTCAGGTCGCCCTCGTTGACCCGGATCCAGGGAAGGGTTTGGCCCTTGGCGAACTGTGACGTGAGGGGGGTGAGTTGCTCGCCATGCTCGATCGACATGATCTGACCGACGAAGAGTGGGCTCAGTTGGAGCCGCATCTGCCGCCTCAGACCGGTAGCCGTGGTGGGCAGTGGGCCGATCACCGCCAGGTGGTCAACGGGGGTGATGTGACGCACGCGCACCGGGTCCCCGTGGCGGGACCTGCCCGAGTGCTACGGGAAGTGGAAGACCGTGTACAACCGGCATCGTCGCTGGTCAGGGGACGGCACCTGGGAGCAGGCGTTGTCCGAGGTGCGCGTCGGCGCCGACCAGGACGGTGACCAGCGGTGGGTGGCCAGTGTTGATGGCACGGTGATTCGGGCGCACCATCACGCGGCTGGTGCCCGGCACGCACCACCGAAGGACATCCCAGCAGACCGGTTGGCCCCGACCCTGCTGGGCGGGGACAGCAGGCCAGCCCAGCACACAGGGGACAGGGTCGAATGACAAGAAATCTGGTGTCGAGCCCGCGGTCGCCTCGGACCGAGAGGTGCT
>JBBSNC010000166.1:0-5821 GCA_038232855.1 Actinomycetales bacterium | reverse complement strand
CAGAGCACCCCGATTACCAGCGCCAAGAGGTAGCCGAACTGAATCGCTGAGGTGTAGACGATGCGGGCCAAGACGATCGGATCGACGGCATCGGCGAGTTTGATGCCTTCCAGAATGTCGCCGTGGACGAGGAGCGCACCAAAGAGTGCTGCAAACCCGAGACCAGTGATGAACATCCCGAGGGTGAGCCCCCACGCTGTGCGAGTGCTGACGTATTTGAGCAGTTCGGAACGGATCAGGGGGATCATCCCTGCCCCCTATTGCGGTCGAGGTTCTCAGGGCTCTCGGTCATCTGGAAATACAACCGTTCCAGGTCGGTGCGCAAGGTGCGTAGCTCCTGTACGGCGATACCGCTGGCGTGCGCGATCTCACCGACTCGGCTCAGCTCGCCGGTCAAGGCCTCGACCGCGCCGTCACCCTGCTCGGAGCTGAGGGCCCCGGAAATATCGTGGTTGGCTAGCGCGGCGATGAGGCTATCCGGGTCGGCAGTGCGGACAAGCGTGCTGGGATCACCGTGCAGCTCCTCGATCGGGCCCTGCCGAATCAGGTGGCCGTTGGCGATGATGACCACGTCGTCGACGGTCTGCTCGACCTCGCTCAGCAGGTGTGAACTGATCAGGATTGTCTTGCCTTCGGCGGCCAGAGTGCGCAGCAAGCCGCGTAACCACCGGATGCCCTCGGGGTCCAACCCGTTAGCCGGCTCATCGAGGATCAGCACCTGCGGGTCCCCAAGCAGCGCCCCTGCTAAGCCGAGGCGTTGCCGCATACCCATTGAATAGCCGCCAGCACGTTTGCGTGCCGCAGCTGGTATGCCGACCAGCTCCAGTAGCTCATCGACCCTCGAGTCCGGAATCCGGTGCGTGGCGGCCAGCACCCGCAGGTGATCCCGCCCGCTGCGTCCAGGGTGAAAGTTCGTAGCCTCCAGGGCGGCACCGACCACCTGAAGCGGAGCAGGCAGGTCGGCATACGTGTGACCACCGATCAGGCCCTGCCCGCTGCTGGGCCGGATCAGGCCCAGCAGCATCCGCAGCGTCGTGGTTTTGCCGGCCCCATTGGGGCCTAGGAAGCCCGTGATGCGACCTGGCTCGACTTCGAAGGTCAGATCGTCCACGGCCTTGAAGTCGCTGAAGGACTTGGACAGACCCTGGATCTGGATGTCCGTGCCCGTTCGGGACGTGGTGGTGGCCTGGCTCATAGGACTAGTCAAGCAGGTGAGCCGGCGAGTGCATCGGTCCAAGGATGAAGCCCTCTCTGTCAACCTTGGGTGAGGCACCGGGAGAGTCCCGATCAGTGTTTTGAGGGCGGGGAAGGAGTTCCCTGAGATGACTACCACGATGACAGGACCGCAGCAGGTGGCACAGTCTGGGCGTGTGGATGATGTGCCAGAGCCGCAGGTTCCCGAGCGGGCCCGTCGGCGGACCTTCACCGCGAAGTACAAGCGCGACGTGCTCGCGGAGTACGAGACAGCCGACCGGGCCGGGCGGGGTGCGGTGTTGCGCCGTGAGGGCCTGTACTCCTCGTTGATCGGCACCTGGCGCGGCCAGCGCGACAACGGTGTGCTGGCCGCGTTGGGCAAGCCGTCTGGGGCGGCCCCCGCGGACCCGGCCGAGCGAGAGGCGGCCCAGTTGCGCAAGGAGAACCAGCGCCTGCGCAGCGAGCTGGACAAGGCCCGCCAGGTGATCGAGGTCCAGTCAAAACTCTCGGCTCTGTTGGACACCCTCGCGACCAACAGCAGCAGGAACGAGCGCGAGCGATGACCGATCAGGCGATCACCGCCTTGACCCCGGTGGTCGGGGTCAAGGCGGCGTGCGCGGCGGTGGGTCGCCCTCGGGCCACGCACTACCGTTGGAACCGCCAGTCCCCGGCAGCGGCTCGGGTCCACCGGGAGCCCAAGCCGCAGCCGCGGGCTCTGTCGCAGGTCGAGCGTGCGCAGGTCCTGGAGGTGTTGCACTCCGAACGGTTCGTGGACCTGGCCCCTGGTGAGGTGCACGCGATCTTGCTGGATGAGGGCCGCTACCTGTGCTCGCAGGCCACGATGTACCGCATCCTGGGTGAGCAAGGGCAGGTCCGCGAACGACGCGCCCAAGCCACGCATCCGGCACGGGTCAAGCCCGAGTTGGTCGCGCACGGCCCGAACGAGTGCTGGTCCTGGGATATCACCAAGCTGGCCGGGCCAGCCAAGTGGACCTACTACTACTTGTACTCGATCATCGACATCTACTCCCGGTATTCCGTGGGCTGGATGCTCGCCACTCGGGAGTCCAAAGACCTCGCCGAACGGCTGCTGGCCGAAACCATCACCAAGCAGCACATCGACCGTGACCAGTTGACCATCCACGCCGACAGTAAGTATGTGAGGTGCCAGGTGTTCCCGGGTTTCGTGACTCTCACGCCGATCGACCCTCGGGGCTACCGTGGTGTCGGAGGTGTTCTCGCAGCATCCTGACCCACACTCCGATCGACCCGCCCCATGGTGTCATTCCTTCGGACTTGTCGGTTGCTCGGGAACACCTCCGGCGAGGCCCACGGTCTCGCCGGTGCCATGTGACCCGAGAAGGGCCTGACGGTCTTCGTCTCTTTACTGTCTTGTCCGGGTGTCTGGTTCGGCCGAGGGCGAACACCTGTTGCTACGAACCGAAAGAAGCCGGACATGAAGGATTTAACCACCTCACCGATCGTTGTCGGTGGGGTAGACACCCATAAGGAAGTGCATGTCGCCGCGGTCGTGGACGCCCACGACGTCGTGCTCGGCGCCGAGTCTTTCTCCACGACCCGAGCCGGCTATCGAGCGTTGCTGCGATGGATGCGTACCTTCGGCGACCTCACCCGCGTCGGCGTGGAGTGCACCGGCTCTTACGGCGCCGGTCTCATGCGACACCTGAACGCCGCTGGCATCGACGTCTTGGAGGTCACTGCTGGCGATAGAAGCGACCGCCGCCGCCGCGGCAAGGACGACACCATCGACGCGGAGCAGGCCGCGCACGCCGCGTTCGCCGGAGTGCGCACCGTCACCCCGCGGGCCCACAACGGGATGGTGGAGTCGCTGCGGGCGTTGAAGATCGCCCGATCCAGCGCAATAAACGCACGCCGGGTAGCGCTCCAGCTGATCCACGCCACCATCATCTCCGCGCCCGAGGAACTGCGCGACCAGCTGCGGAACATGACCCGGATGCAACTGATCCGCACCTTGGCCACCTGGCGCCCAGACCTGTCCGGATACCGCGATCCAGTGACCGCCACGAAGATCTCACTGAAGTCCCTCGCACGGCGTTACCTCGAACTGCACGACGAGATCGCCGACCTGCAAGTCCCCATGCACGCCCTGGTCGACGAACTTGCCCCGGACCTCTTGGCGCGCGTCGGCATCGGTTATGAGTCCGCCGCCCAGCTGATCATCACCGCCGGGGACAACCCCGAGCGCCTCATCTCCGAAGGCTCCTTCGCGATGCTGTGTGGCGCAGCACCACTACCCGCCTCCTCGGGGATGACCACCCGCCACCGGCTCAACCGTGGCGGCGACCGGGCCGCGAACTCCGCGCTACACATGATCGCCATCAGCCGCTGGCGGATAGACCCCACCACGCAGGCCTACGTAGCCAGGAAAAAGACCGAACAACACTCCAACTCCGAGATCCTGCGCTGCCTCAAACGGTACATCGCCCGCGAGGTCTACTACCTCCTGCGCAACCAGCACCGCGCCCTGCACCAGATCGCCCAAGCGGCCTGACCCGGGGGGGGTCGCCGGACCCAAACCAGATCCCAACCCCCAAAGGGGACTCCTCGCCTCACAACACCGCGACCCGCTTGAGGTCAAGGGCACCGTCGTGACAACGATCGCGCAGCGACCCTTTAGGCTCAACGGTGGGCCGTGTTCGAATCAGCGCGTCCCCACAGCTACCCCCTTGACAAACAGAAGGGCGTCCGGGGCTCCTCGATGGCCTCCAAACCAGTCGCGTTCCTGCTGGCCGATCTCGGGGTGACCAAGTCCCACTCTCGCCCGCACGTCAGCAACGACAACCCGTTCTCCGAGGCGCAGTTCAAGACCTTGAAGTACCGGCCCGACTTCCCCGAGCGCTTCGGCTCACTGGAAGATGCCCGAGCCTTCTGCGCCACGTTCTATCGGTGGTACAACCAGGCTCATCGGCACTCCGGGATCGGGATGCATACCCCCTGCGATGTCCACCACGGCCACGCGCCCGCTGTCCGGGCGGCCCGTGCGGCCACCCTGTCCGCGGCCTACGCGGCAACCCCCGAACGCTTCGTCCGCAAACACCCAGAACCACCGGCGCTGCCCAGCACCGCCTGGATCAACCGACCCATCGAAACAAACTCAACGATCCGACAAACGAACTGACCCAACCAGGTTGACAGGTTCCGGAAGTGGACTCTTCGCGCCGCGGCAGTGCAGCACTATGAGGTGTCGCAGAGTGTCGGCAACTCCTTGTGAGCGAGAGGCAACCTGCGGGTGGTCCTTCTCGTTACTGACATGTGTTTGGCGGCAGCCCGCCTGGGTTGCTACACAAAGGACAAGGGGCTTGTCATGACTGTTACATCAGCGACACGTGCGCTATCAACTTTTGCTTCTATGACCCCCAGATGGGCGGCACCATCACCGATGCCATCCTCTGCTCGGCCGATGAGCGCCCACCGGCCAATGAGGATGAGCGCGAGGGCAACCGATGTGTCGCTGGCAGAAGATGAACTGGCCGAGAGGGGCTATGCCTTCCCATCGTGTGACCTGACCGGCGTCGATTCCATGGAGTAGCAACCTGAGCCCGACGGTCCGGCAGGTCTACACACTGGACGAACCGGAGCCGGGGATGTTCATCCAGCATGTGATGCTGTGCACGGCGACCGACGACAGCGAGGAAGAATTGCCGGTCTCGGGGCCTAAGGTCGAGACTGACATGCCAGCCACCGATGGTCTCGGCGGTAGAAGCCAGGACCGTCAAGAATGGTGAGATCTCAGGAGAGGATGAGAGTCGTGGACTCACCCACTGCCGCCGTGGTTGGTAGCGATGCCGCAGCCACGACGGCACCTGGTGGCGGCCGCAGCGCTGATCAGGGAAGAGACGCTTCGGCTGTGTTCCCTCGTCGACGCCTATCCATTTGAGCGTGTCGAGCGCAGCCATCGATCACTCTCGGCAACCGGGCGGTCTGTCCGACCAGGGCATCATCAATCCGGATCAGGGCACATAGATCTGGTTCACCGGATCTGACCGAGTCGAGCCCGGCCACTACGGGACTTCAGTGCTCGCGGCGCATGTGAACTATGCGGCGACCCGGATGTCTTCACCGATCTTGGGGATGTCGGGGCCGGTGATCCGATCACTGTCGGGTATGCCGATGGGAGCGAAGTTGACTTCACCGTGACCCAGGGGCAAGTGATCGAGAAGAGGAAAGTGCAAAGCGACTCGCGGGTTTGGGGCGACCAGGACGACACCCAGGCGTTGGTGCTGGTCACCTGCGACGACGCCCTTGGCTTCCGGGACGACGGACACCGCACGGCGAATCTGGTCGTGTTCGCCTCCCGAGCAACTAGCTGTACTGCCCACGGAGGTTGGGTACGCGGTGGGCTGGTGATTTGTCTCCGAG
The DNA here is from genome assembly GCA_038232855.1 of Actinomycetales bacterium. GTDB lineage: Bacteria > Actinomycetota > Actinomycetes > Actinomycetales > Dermatophilaceae > Ornithinicoccus. The sequence goes on along the minus strand of JBBSNC010000166.1, from coordinate 226 downwards.
CGCGGTGTGGCTGCGGTGATGATGTAGGTGTGCAGGAAGGCTGGGAAGGCAGCGACGCGCTGGGTCTTGCTGGTGTAGGCGCGGGCGTAGGCCCATTCTTGTTCCAGGGTTCGGTTGAACCGTTCGACCTTGCCGTTGGTCTGGGGTCGGTAGGGCCGGGTGCGTTTGTGCGTGATGGGCCCGAGGGTGTCGGCGGATAGATGCGATCGGTAGGCCGACCCGTTAT
>JBBSNC010000165.1:0-5833 GCA_038232855.1 Actinomycetales bacterium | reverse complement strand
CCATTGTGGACCGCTGACTCGCGGCATACCACCCAATTTCGAGCCCTAGCAGCCCAGCCCAATTTATGGTCTGGGCTGTCGCAGCCAGCACGACTCGACTAGCGTTCCCGGTATGGACTTCGACGATAACGACCAACCGATCATCCCCGCTGGTCGCCTCATCCTGGTGCGACATGGGGAAACCGAGTGGTCTCGTTCGGGGCAACACACTGGCCTGACCGACCTTCCACTACTTCCCGAGGGTGAGGCGGCAGCGGTGGAGGTCCGACCAGTCTTGTCGGAGTTCAACTTCGCCCACGTGCGGTGCTCGCCGTTGCATCGAGCACAGCGCACTGCTGAACTCGCTGGCCTCAAGCCCGACATCATCGATGACAATCTGCGTGAGTGGGACTACGGCGGCTACGAGGGTGTCACGACCAAGGAGATCCGGGAGCGCACTGGCTATCTTTGGTCAGTCTTCGAACATGGCGTGATTCCCGGGGACACACCAGGAGAGACGGTCGAGGAAGTCGCCGGGCGAGCCTCGCGCGTGCTGGTGGAGGTCTACCCACATCTGCACCAAGGCGATGTCGCGTTGGTTGGGCACGGGCACTGCCTCCGTATTCTTGCCGGCGTCTACCTACGACAGAATCCGCGCTGGGGCCGTCGGGTGACGTTCGATACCGGCGCCGTCGCCGTGCTGGGGCATCACCACGAAGACCGCGTCATTGAGGCGTGGAATCGCCATCGGTGAGTGGCTCGACCGTCGGCATCGGCCACGTGTGCACCGGCTGGTTCTGCTCCATGTGCTCAACGTAGTGCCCGAACATGAGCCGTAGGGCGTCATTGCGCTCATGTCCAGCTCGCTCGTAGGCCTCGGTCACGGCAACCTGCCAACTGGCACCGTTCTGGTGGGCGCTGCAGCGGCCCTCGATGATGCTGAGGTAGTACTCGCGCACCTGTTTGCGCAGACCCAGAGAAGCCAAACCCTCGTTGGCCTCCTCCAGCAAGTGCTCGCTGACCAGTTCGGTCGCTGCGACCTTGCCCAGACCAGGCCAGGTGAACACCGTGTCGATCCCATGCCGGGAGGCATCGAAGAAGTTCTTCTCCGCATCCATGAATGTCATTTTCGTCCAGATCGGTCGACCGCTAGAGGTCAAGTTCTCCAGCAAGCCGTAGTAGAAGCAGGCGTTGGCGACCATGTCCACGGCGCTTGGCCCGGCCGGCAACACGCGGTTCTCCACGCGCAGGTGCGGCACCCCTTGAGAGTTTTCATAGATCGGCCGGTTCCACCGCCACACTGTGCCGTTGTGCAACCGGAGTTCGTGCAGTTCCGGCGCTGATCCTTCCTGCAGCACGCGGACGGGGTCCTCGTCGCTCACCTCTGGAAACAACGCCGGGAAGCAGTTCACGTTCTCTTCGAACAAGTCGAAGATCGAGGTGATCCAGTTGCGTCCGAAGTAGGCCCTAGGTCGCACACCTTGGTGCTTCAACTCTTCGCTGCGCGTGTCCGTCATCTGCGAGAACAGTGGCACCCGGGTTTCAGCCCACAACCTGCGGCCAAAGAGGTAGGGAGAATTGGCACCCATGGCGATCTGGATGCCGGAAATGACACTCGCGGCGTTCCAGTAGGTCGGGAAGTCCTGCGGCGTGACCTGCTGATGCAGTTGCACCGACGTGCACCCCGACAAGGGGCCGATCGTCTCGAAGTAACTGACCACCTGCTCGCCGGTCGGGCCCTCGATGTCCAGTTGCATACCCTCACCGCGCTCATTGAGCACCGAATCGTTCAACCCTCGGTATCGCACCCCGAGACTGAGCCAGTCGCCATCGAAGATGTCGGCTTGCAGGGTGGGGATAATGCCCGTCGCCACCACCCGTGCGCCGTACTCGCGCGCTGTGTCACCGGCGTGCCGTAGCGAGGTGGACAGCCAACGCTCCAGTCGCACCGCTTGGTCGCCAGCCATTGGCCGCGGCGGGACGTTGATTTCGATGTTGTAGCGGCCCACCTCGGACTGGAAGTCGCTGTCTTGCAGATCCTCGAGCACGCTCTGGTTGATCAGCGCAGGAGCCAAATCACCGTCCACCAGGCTCAACTCGATCTCCAAGCCCATCTGCGGGCGAGTGAAGTCGAACCGGCTCTCTTCGAGCATGCGCTCGAAGACATCCAGGTCCAGCAAGACCTTCTGCCGGAAGTTGACTCGTTGCTCACGGGTAAACGTTGCGGAACTGACCTCTACGCCCATGCGCTGACCTAACCATACTGGGCCGACTCCGGCCAGTATTCGGCCTGGCTACTCGGCCAATTCCTCCAATGGCGGACAACTGCACTGTAGGTTTCGATCTCCCCACGCCCCGTCCACCCGTCGCACCGGCGGCCAGTACTTCCGTGCCGGGTCCACCGACCCAGGGTAGACGGCGGTCATCCGGTCATAGTCGTGCTCCCATGTCTGGGCCAACGACAACGCGGTATGGGGGGCCCCGCGGAGCACGCTGTGTTCGACGCCGTGCTCGGCTGCGTCATCCATCTCGGCTCGGATGGCGATCATCGCATCGCAGAAGCGATCGATCTCGGCAAGATCTTCACTTTCAGTCGGTTCCACCATCAACGTCCCGGCAACGGGAAACGACATGGTGGGCGCGTGGAAGCCGTAGTCGATCAGTCGCTTGGCCACGTCATCGACCGTGACACCGGTGGATTTAGTGAGCGGACGCAGATCCAGGATGCACTCGTGAGCGACAAGACCACCTTTGCCAGTGAACAAGATCGGATAGTGGTCTTTGAGTCGATGGGCGATGTAGTTTGCCGACAGCACTGCCACCTGGGCCGACTTCGTCAATCCCGCGCCACCCATCAGTCGCACATAGGCCCAAGAGATCGGCAGAATGCCGGCGGAGCCAAATGGCGCTGCGGAGATCGCGCCGACTCCGTGATCGGGACCCGCGGTGGAATCCAACGGGTGGTTCGGCAGGTGTGGCGCAAGATGGGCACGCACCGCCACTGGCCCGACACCCGGTCCGCCACCTCCGTGCGGGATGCAGAACGTCTTGTGCAGGTTGAGGTGTGAGACATCGCCGCCGAACTGGCCAGGCTTGGCCAACCCCATCAAAGCGTTCAAGTTGGCACCATCGACATAGACCTGACCACCAGCATCGTGCACTCGCTCGCACAGTGTGGTGATGGTTTCTTCGAAGACACCATGCGTCGAGGGATACGTCACCATGAGCGCCGCCAACTCATCACCATGCTTCGCGATCTTGGCGTCGAGGTCATCGAGATCGATGTCGCCCTCGTCCAGCGTTTTCACGACGACCACCTTCATGCCGGCCATGATGGCGCTCGCTGCATTTGTGCCGTGAGCGCTTTCGGGGATGAGACAGACGCGTCGTTGTTCCGCACCGTTGGCGAGGTGATAGCCGCGGATAGCCAACAGGCCGGCGAATTCCCCCTGAGATCCCGCATTCGGTTGCAAACTGACTTGGTCATACCCAGTGATCTCACACATCCACATGCTCAATTGATCGATGAGCTCGTGGTATCCCATGCTCTGGTTGGCCGGCGCAAAGGGGTGAATTGCCGCGAAATCGGGCCAGGTGATGGTCTCCATCTCAGTGGTTCCGTTGAGCTTCATCGTGCACGAACCCAGTGGGATCATCCCGCGATCCAAGGCGAAGTCTTTGTCGGCCAACGCCCTCATGTAGCGCAACATCGAGGTCTCGCTGCGGTAGTTGTGAAAGACGGGGTGGTCCAAGTAACTCGACGTTCGCCGGTTCTGCTCGGCCCAATCCACCTCATCTGCACCGTCCGGGATGTCCAGCGGTGGCTCCACCGCGAAGGCGTCGCACACCGTGAGCAAATGTTTGGCGATCGTCGTCTCGTCCGTACTGATCAGGACGGTGTCCTCATCGGCACACCAGAGGTTGATCCCTCGCCCCTCGGCACGCTGCACGATGCGTCGGGCTCTGCCGGGCGCGGTCACTGTGAGCGTGTCGAAGAAATCGTCGTTGCTGACGCCATACCCTCCGGCGCGAATCGCCTCTGCCAAGGTGTGGGCGTGCTGATAAGCACGCAATGCGTTGGTGCGGATCCCCTCGGGACCGTGCCAGACGGCATACATGCCAGCCATCACAGCTAGCAGCACCTGCGCCGTACAGATGTTGGAGGTCGCCTTCTCGCGCCGGATGTGCTGCTCCCGGGTTTGCAACGCCAGCCTGTATGCCGTCGCTCCAGCGGCATCCTTGCTGACCCCAACCAGCCGCCCGGGCAACATACGTTCCAACCCGGAGCGCACACTCATGTATCCAGCGTGAGGTCCCCCGAAACTCATCGGCACGCCGAATCGCTGGGCCGATCCGATCGCAATGTCGGCGTCCCATTCCCCTGGCGGGGTCAGCAGCGTCAGCGCCAGCAGATCGCAGGCTGCGCTCACCAGGGCGCCGGCGTCGTGAGCCGCCTGAGTCAAGCCCCGGAAGTCGCGGATCTTTCCGTCCGCTCCGGGGTATTGCACGATGACACCGAACACCGGTCGACCACCGCATACGGTTTCCAATGCCTGTGCATCGCCGATCTCGGCGAGGTCCGCGCGCACGATATCTATCCCTACCGGAGTGGCCCGAGTCTTCAACACCGCATGCGTTTGGGGCAACAGGTACTCATCGACGAGCAACACTGCGTCTTTGTTGACCTTGCTCCCGCGGCGCATCACGGTCATCGCCTCCGCCGCTGCAGTCGCCTCATCGAGGAGCGAGGCTCCCGAGGTCGGCAGAGCGGTGAGGTCTGAGCACATGGTCTGGAAATTGAGCAGCGCCTCAAGCCGTCCCTGGGAGATTTCGGCCTGGTAAGGCGTATATGAGGTGTACCACGCGGGATTCTTCAGCAAATTCCGACGCACCACTGGCGGCGTCGCAGTGTTGTAGTACCCCAGCCCGATCATCGAGGTCAGCACGCTGTTGCGTGCGCCTAGATCCCGTAGTTCTTGACTGACGGCACCTTCACTGGGCGCTGGTGCGATGTCGAGTGCATTGTCGCTGCGGATGTCGGCCGGCACAGCTCGTGTGATCAAGGCGTCGAGACTGTCGTATCCCAGGAGGGAAATCATCGTGTCAACATCATGATCCCGGGGTCCAATATGGCGTGACACGAATTCGGCGGTGTGCACCTCGGTCCCATCCTGTGGGTGGGTCAGAAGTTCCGTCATGAGGCTCCTTCGCGGTCCAAGCGATGCCTCCCCCTCTGTTGGCGGGTCGGTCGGTTGACCGCTCTGGCACCTTCAGAGTTGCCTCGACCGCGCGGTCCCGGACGCCTGAGAGCTTGCTTGGGGAGTTTGCCCCTTCGGCGCCTCGACCCAGTGGCGGATAGAGGACTCTCCCGCGCGGCGTCGTCGGCTCCCCTAAAGTATCAGCCCTGCCGCTGCGCGCTACCCGGTAGTGCGGGCTGCCCGGCGTGCCGACAGTTCGTCGTCCCCATGAGTGCTCCGGGGGTCTTCGCTACGTTCGCGTGGCAACCGAGCCAAGTCGCCCTCGACTTCACGCCACACGCTGCCGACCGCGATGCCGAATACCCCCTGGCCACCACGGACGAGGTCGATGACCTCATCATCGGAAGTGCAGGCGTACACCGTTGCTCCATCGCTCATCAACGTGATGTTGGCGAGTTCTTCCACCCCGCTGTCGCGCAACTGAGTCACTGCCACGCGAATCTGCTGCAACGAAACCCCGGTGTCCAGGAGCCGCTTGATGATCTTCAACACCAGAATGTCGCGGAAACTGTAGAGACGCTGAGTGCCAGACCCGCTGGCATTGCGGACCGAGGGCTCGAGCAGGCCGGTGCGGGCCCAGTAGTCCAACTGTCGGT
>JBBSNC010000164.1:0-6021 GCA_038232855.1 Actinomycetales bacterium | reverse complement strand
GCAAGCGGCGGTTGCCGAAGTGGTCGATGTCGTCGACCTCGGCCAACAGCTGCTCGCGCTTGCCACCCCGAGTGACCTCGATGCTCTCGTCCCCCGCGTGCAGGGCGACAATGTAGCGAATCGTCGCGACGATGTCATCGACACCGAGGACGGACTCGCTCAGCGGGGCCTCAAGGCCGAGCTTCTTGTTGATCTTGTAGCGACCGACCTTGGCCAGGTCATAGCGCTTGGGGTTGAAGTAGAGGTTCTCCAACAAGTTCTGCGCCGCCTCGCGGGTGGGCGGTTCGCCCGGACGCAACTTGCGGTAGATGTCCAGCAGCGCTTCGTCCTGATCGGCTGTGTTGTCCTTTTCCAGCGTGAGCCGAATCGACTCGTACTCGCCGAACTCTTCGAGGATGCGGGCTTCGGACCAGCCGAGAGCCTTCAGCAGCACAGTGACGCTTTGCTTGCGCTTGCGGTCAACCCGGACGCCCACCATGTCGCGCTTGTCGATCTCGAACTCCAGCCATGCCCCACGGCTGGGGATGACCTTGGAGGTGTAGATGTCCTTGTCCGAGGTCTTGTCGAGCGAGCGCTCGAAGTAGACCCCGGGGCTGCGGACCAGCTGAGAGACGACGACACGCTCGGTGCCGTTGACGATAAAGGTGCCTCGGTCGGTCATCAGCGGGAACTCGCCCATGAAGACCGTCTGGCTCTTGATCTCGCCGGTCGAGTTGTTGATGAACTCGGCCGTCACGAACAGCGGCGCGGAGTACGTCATGTCGCGCTCTTTGCACTCATCGATCGAATACTTCTGCTCTTCGAAGCGGTGGTCGCGGAATGAGAGCGACATCGATCCAGAGAAATCTTCGATGGGCGAGATCTCCTCGAAGATCTCTTCGAGCCCGGAGCGGTCGGGCACGTCAGTGCGGCCGGCCTTATCGGCCTCCGCTACCCGCGCCTGCCAGCCCTCGTTGCCGAGGAGCCAGTCGAAACTGTTCGTCTGCAGCGCGAGGAGGTCCGGCACCTCCAAGGGCTCGCGAATCTTTGCAAAGCTCAAGCGGCCCGAAGCCGTGTGAGCGGTGGATACAGTCTTTTTCGCAGTGCGCGAGGGAGCCAAGGATGGTCCTTCCACAGGCCTGTACAAGCGGTTAGGGCAACGTCTGCCCGTCCGCTCCCCACGTCTGCTACCCCGCGCGCCCTCGGTGCCTGCGACCACAAAGATCGACAGCAGAGGAACGGACGGTGGACACGACAGAGGGCGCACATTGGGCAGCGCAAAGTTCTACAGTACATGCCAGGGCACAGTCCGTCCAGCCCGGCTCAACAGCCCACTCCCCGCAGTGGGTCTCGGCATCTCCCCTGGTATGCCGTGCGCTCGCCCTCGAACCCGATGATCGTGCCTGGTGTGCCGGTCGGCGTCAAGTGCTTTGCCCCTCGACACGCCAACAATTTCACTGGACCCGCGTGTTGAGCGGCCCGCATACCCCAGCCTGACAGGACCGATGACGAACGGCGGGTGCCCCTACCGAAGTGGTAGGGGCACCCGCCGTGTGCTCGATGTACTCAGTCCAAGCGATGCCCGGAATCACATCACTTGAGGGTGACGGTGGCGCCAGCGCCTTCGAGGGCCTCCTTGGCCTTCTCGGCGGCCTCCTTGTCAACCTTCTCCAAGATCGGCTTCGGTGCACCGTCAACGAGGTCCTTGGCTTCCTTCAGACCCAGTGAAGTCAGCGTGCGGACCTCCTTGATGACCTGGATTTTCTTGTCGCCGGTCGACTCGAGAACGACGTCAAACTCGTCCTGCTCTTCTTCGACAACAGCCTCGGCGCCCGCGGGGGCAGCAGCGGCCACGGCCACGGGGGCAGCAGCGGTGACGTTGAACGTCTCCTCGAACTGGCTGACGAACTCCGACAGCTCGATCAGGGTCATCTCCTTGAACGTCTCAAGGAGCTCTTCAGTGCTCAATTTCGCCATGGTGGCGTTCCTTCCTTGTCATGCCGTGAGTGGCTTGTGGTGATGGTGATGCGTGAGTCGCGCCGGGTGAACGGCGGACTCAGGCTTCCTCGGATGGCTCCGAGGGGGTGTCGCTGTCGCCACCCTCGGCGACGTCTGTGGCGACCTCGGTTTCGGTAACTTCGGCCGGCACCTCGGTCGCGGTCTCCGGCTGGGTCTGAGTCGTAGCGTCAGCCGGCACGATTGAACTGGCCGGACCCTCTTCCTCGACCTTGGCGCGCAGCGCCTCGACAACCCGTGCGGTCTGCGAGAGCGGTGCGGCGAACAGTGCAGCAGCCTGACTAAGCGAGGCATTCATTGCTCCGGCCAACTTGGCCAACAACGTCTCACGCGATTCCAGATCTGCCAGTTTCGTGATTTCGGCGGGAGTCAACGGCTTGCCGTCGAGCACACCTGCCTTGATCACCAATGCGGGATATGCCTTGGCGAAGTCCCGCAAGCCCTTGGCAGCCTCGACCGCGTCACCGGTAACGAAGGCGATGGCCGAGGGGCCCTGCAGGTGCTCATCCAGACTGGTCAAGCCAGCCTCGGCGGCAGCACGCTTGGTCAGCGTGTTCTTCACCACGACGTAGGTCGCGTGCTCACGCATTGAGGTCCGCAGCTTCGATATCTGCGCCACAGTCAATCCGCGGTATTCGGTCAGCAGGGCCGCCTCCGAGGTGCGGAACTTCTCCGCCATCTCGGCAATGGCAGCAGCCTTCTCAGGTGTCGCCATGAAGCCTCCTTCGTCTGTATGCCGGCCAGCCCCCGGCATACAAAAAGCCCTGGCACAGGAGCCAGGGCTTGAACAGCATGCAGCCGCAACAAACTCGAACACCTGCGCTGGTCGCCCGTGCATTCCGGGACCTTGGCTCGTATGCTTCGCGAGGAAGCAGCCGAGAACCGGCGGTCATTGGTCAACGCACACAGTAGCGCCCCGCCTCCTTGCACCCAAATCTCCCCTTTCCTCCCGCCTGGGCAAGGTTATGCCTAGCTCTCACCTGCGATATCCCCCGATCTGCGCGCACAACCTTGCCCAGGCGGGAGGGAAGGGGGTGGCGCCGAACCAGCCACGCGTGCTGAAGTCGGCGGGTGAGCGACGCCCCAAACCCCTCAGCGCCAGGCGAGGACGCTTTCCGGAACCTTGCCCGGTCTTCGCACCGGCTGTGGCGCACCATCGAGTTCGAGCACACCAACCGCGAGCGTGGCACCGCGCACGCCTGGATCCGACGGCCGTTCAACCTGCGCGTCGAGGCGGCCGATGTGAGGTGACCGTGGAGCACACCGGTTCGACCAGCTCAACCTTCAGGTCTGCCTTTGAACCCGAGGACATGTCGGCCCAGGATGCCGCACCGACATCGGCGCCCGTTACCGCACCGCCCCCAGAAGCCGAGGAGCAACCCGATGGCAGTTGGATGGAGGGCGACCCGATGTATGAGAACTATCAATAGGTGGCCATGCTGAGACCGGATGAACTCGGCGTCGGCGACCTCAACGAACCAGCATTCACCGACGCCACTGCTGCCGGGATCGACGCCGAGACAGCTCCATCGCCTGGAGTCAAGATCCACCGCCTGTATGCCGAGCGGCGTCAGGGCCGGGAAACGTGGTGGGCGGAGTTGAGTCCAGACGCGGAGACATACGAGCCGCGATGCGGTTGTTGCCCGCTGCTGATCAGCCACGCCGGCGATCTCATCGAGTACGGCGACAACCCGCTCCTCCGTGAAGATCTTGACCGTTGACGAGCCGATGACAGATGATCTTTTCGCGAAAGGGCCTCTGCGAGAGCGACTGGCGACTAGGACGCGCGAGATCGTGCAGAACGCGCGAACGCGGCCAGGATGAGATGGCGCACACGGTCGGGGTGAGCAAGGTCGTCCCAGGTCAGGCGGACGACTTCGTAGCCGAGGTTGCGCAACCGGTCCTCGCGGCGCTTCTCCTCCCGCAGATCTTCCGGGCGCTGGTACTTCAGCATCCCGTCAAATTCGACGATCGTTCGCTGATCGGCAAACAAGAAATCCACCCGAGCGGCAAACCCGAAACCACCTCGAATCAGCACCTGCGGCACCGGATCGGGTAATCCACAACACCTCATCACCCAACGCGCCCGCGACTCCCCCGCCGATTCGATCCGGCCATCGGCAAGGGCCTCAACCAACCGGGCAGCACGCACTCCCTTGCCAAAGTTGTGCTGGTGCAGCACCTCGGCAAGGTCCACGGCGGCGCAGGCCCGGCGATGCAGCGCAGAGTCGGCAGCGACCAGTCCGGCACAGACGCCGAACGTTGCGGCGCTCTGCAGGGCCGCTACCGCTGGCGAAACGACTCTGAGGCCATCGACCATCATCACCGACGTCTGGCTGACGGGCGCATGGACCTGGATAACTCCGTCGGATCGGCCGCGTTGGGCATCGGTACGGACCAGATGAACGCGGTCGTCGCCGCCGAAGATCGACAGGCCATGGATGGCGAGCGCGCTGTGATGGCTGAGCGCGACAGCCCTAGTGCCGTGCGGATTGAGGCTTTGCATCACTGCTCGCCCTCGGATCGCGTGCTTCTCCCACCGGGCGGCATCACCCCATACCTGCGCGTCCACCACCACGTCGCGGCGCAACCGCACGAGTTGATGTCGTCTGACGAGGCGATCAACGGCTTGCCGGGAGCAGCCGAGGCGGGTCAGTTGCGCGACCGAGGCCACGCCGCTATGGGCCAACAATGCGCCCCGCAACTCTTCGTCCATGCGCAGACGATGCCAAAAAAGGTCACCAGCGCGCAGAAGTTACCCCCACCCATGAATCTGGGCAAGGTTATGCGAGTGAAGCAGGGGAAATGGCAACCCCTGGAGCGCACAACCTTGCCCAGGCGAGAAGGGGAGGAAGGGCTACTCGGCGTCGGCAGCGATGGCGCTGCGCGAGGAATCCAGCGGAATGCCTGGCCCCATCGAGGTGCTCATCGTCGCCTTGGTGATGTATCGACCCTTGGCAGCCGATGGCTTCAAGCGAAGCACCTCGTCCATCGCGGTGGCGTAGTTCTCGGCCAACGCCTTGTGCTCGAATGAGGCCTTGCCAATGATGAAGTGCAAATTGGAGTGCTTGTCGACGCGGAACTCGATCTTGCCGCCCTTGATGTCGGTGACGGCCTTGGCCGTGTCCATCGTGACGGTGCCGGTCTTCGGGTTTGGCATGAGCCCGCGGGGCCCGAGGACCTTGCCGAGTCGGCCAACCTTGCCCATAAGGTCAGGCGTGGAGACGACGGCGTCGAAGTCGAGCCAGCCGCCGGCCACCTTGTCGATGAACTCATCCGAACCGACGTAATCGGCTCCGGCCGCTCGGGCTGCTTCGGCCCTGTCACCGTTCGCGAAGACCAGCACGCGGGCCGTCTTGCCGGTTCCGTGCGGCAGGTTGACCGTGCCGCGGACCAACTGGTCGGCCTTGCGGGGGTCGACGCTGAGTCGCAACGAGACCTCCAGAGTCGCGTCGTACTTAGTAGCGGAGGTTTCGCGAGCCAACGTGATGGCCTCGGCCGGTGGGTAAAGGGCGTCGGCGTCGATCTTTTCGGCGGCGGCGCGATATGCCTTGCTGCGCTTCATGTGTGCTCCTTGGTGCTGTGCTGCGGAGATGTGGTCAAGCGGGCCAGCGCTGGCCCTGCCACGTCGCGCTCCCGGAAGTCCCGGTGCGCGAGGTTGTGCGGTATGCCAACCGGTGAGGTCAGCTCTCGACAGTGACGCCCATCGAGCGGGCGGTCCCGGCGATGATCTTGGCGGCCTGGTCGATGTCGTTGGCGTTCAAGTCCGACATCTTGGTCTCGGCAATCTCGCGCACCTGGCCCTTGGTCAACTTGGCGACCTTGGTCTTGTGCGGCTCACCCGAGCCTTTGGCCACTCCGGCGGCCTTCTTGATCAGCTCGGCTGCCGGCGGGGTCTTGGTGATGAAGGTGAACGAGCGGTCTTCATACACCGTGATTTCCACGGGCACGACGTTGCCGCGCTGGCTCTCCGTCGCGGCGTTGTAGGCCTTGACGAACTCCATGATGTTGACGCCGTGCTGACCT
>JBBSNC010000163.1:0-6135 GCA_038232855.1 Actinomycetales bacterium | reverse complement strand
TGTCGAGCCTCTGGTACCACCACGGCTCGACGCGTTAGAGCAGCCGGGCACAACGACGATGCCCCGAGCTGAGCACCAGAGATAAGGAGGACCCATGGAGGGTCCAGAGATCACATCCGCCGAAGCCGTCATCGACAATGGTACCTTCGGCACCCGCACCGTTCGCTTCGAGACCGGACGGTTGGCCGCGCAAGCAGCCGGCTCCGTCACGGCATACCTCGATGACGACACGATGCTGCTGTCGACCACCACGGCTGGCAAGCACCCCAAAGACCACTTCGACTTTTTCCCTTTGACCGTGGACGTTGAGGAGCGCATGTATGCCGTGGGCAAGATCCCCGGCAGCTTCTTCCGTCGCGAAGGACGCCCCTCAACCGAGGCCATCCTGACCTGCCGGTTGATCGACCGCCCGTTGCGCCCGAGCTTCGTCTCGGGTTTGCGCAACGAGGTCCAGGTCGTCATCTCGGTCCTGTCATTGGATCCCGACCACCAGTACGACGTCGTGGCCATCAACGCCGCATCCGCGTCGACTCAGATCTCCGGCCTGCCGTTCAGCGGTCCGATCGGCGCCACCCGCGTGTCGCTCATCGATGGCCAGTGGGTTGCCTTCCCGAACTTCAGCGATGCTGAGCGTTCGACCTTCGACATGGTCGTCGCCGGTCGCGTTGTCGGTCAAGACGCTGAGGGCAATGACGATGTCGCGATCATGATGGTCGAGGCCGAGTCCACCGAAGCCACCTGGGACCTGGTGAAGAACCAGGGCAAGCAGGCCCCGACCGAAGAGGTCGTCGCCGAAGGACTCGAGGCCTCCAAGAAGTTCATCGCCTCGTTATGCGCCGCCCAGGCCGATCTGGCCAGCAAGGCCGCCAAGGACGTGCAGGAGTTCCAGCGCTTCCTTGACTATCAGGACGACACGCTTGCGGCCGTGGAGTCAGAGGTCAGCGATGCGTTGACATCTGCCCTGCAGATCGCCGGCAAGTCCGAGCGTGAGGACAAGATCGATGAGATCAAGGAGTCGATGAAGGCCGCGCTGGCCGGCAGTTCTGACGATGCGCCTGGCGCCTTTGCCGGACGCGAGAAGGAACTGTCCTCGGCATACCGCGCGGTGCAGAAGAAGCTGATCCGTCAGCGAATCCTGCGCGACAACGTGCGCATCGACGGTCGCGGTCTGGCCGACATCCGGGCGCTTTCCGCTGAGGTCGAGGTCATCCCGCGCGCTCACGGGTCGGCGATCTTCGAGCGCGGCGAGACTCAGATCATGGGTGTCACCACGCTGAACATGCTGCGCATGGAGCAGATGCTGGACACGCTGTCACCGGTCTCCCGCAAGCGCTACATGCACAACTACAACTTCCCGCCATACAGCACCGGCGAGACCGGCCGCGTCGGCTCCCCCAAGCGCCGCGAAATCGGCCACGGTGCGCTCGCCGAGCGTGCCTTGATGCCCGTGCTGCCGACGCGCGAAGAGTTCCCGTATGCGATCCGTCAGGTCTCCGAGGCGCTCAGCTCCAACGGATCCACCTCGATGGGCTCGGTCTGCGCATCCACGATGTCGCTCTGGAACGCTGGCGTGCCGCTGCGCGCACCAGTCGCCGGAATCGCGATGGGACTGGTCTCTGCACAGGTTGATGGAGAAACGCAGTATGCCGCGTTGACCGACATCCTCGGTGCCGAGGATGCCTTCGGTGATATGGACTTCAAGGTCGCTGGCACCAAGGAATTCGTGACCGCGATCCAGCTCGATACCAAGCTTGATGGCATCCCCGCCTCAGTGCTCGGGAGCGCGTTGACGCAAGCCCGGGACGCCCGGATGCACATCCTGGACGTCATGCTCGAGGCTATTGACGCACCGGATGAGATGAGCCCCTATGCTCCTCGCGTCATCACCGTCAAGGTCCCGGTCGACAAGATCGGCGAGGTCATTGGGCCAAAGGGCAAGATGATCAAGCAGATCCAGGAAGACACTGGTGCCGACATTGCCATCGAGGACGACGGCACGGTCTACATCGGTGCGGTCGACGGCCCGTCGGCCGAGGCGGCTCGCGCGCAGATTAACGGAATCGCCAACCCGACGATGCCCGAGGTCGGCGAACGCTTCCTGGGCACCGTGGTGAAGACCACGACGTTCGGTGCGTTCATCTCGTTGACGCCCGGCAAGGATGGTCTGCTGCACATCTCCGAGATCCGCAAACTCGTCGGCGGCAAGCGCATCGACGCTGTCGAAGACGTGCTGAGCATCGGCCAGAAAGTCCAGGTCGAACTCAAGGAGATTGACCCCCGCGGCAAGCTCTCGCTCGGTGCAGTGGTGGCCGATGAGGGTGCGGCGGCGCAGGCTCCTGCTGCACCTGCCCCCGTGCAGGAGGCAGAACCGAGTGAGGCTGCTGCCCCCGCGCAGGGGGAAGCGCCTGCCGAGGCCAGCGCAGCGACAACCGATGCCGATGGTGATGCTGCTGATGGCGACGACACCGAAGGTTCAGATGAAGCGGGATCGAGCGAGGGTGGATCTGATCGTCCGCGTCGCAACCGCCGACGTCGTGGAGGTCGCAACCGTGGAAACGGTGGCCGCTCCGGCAATGGTGGCGACGCGTCGCAGACTGACAACAATTGACCATCGGTGAGTTGAGTAGCGCTGGTTAACCGCAGCGCTGCGTTGCACCGCAGTTGTGTTGAACCGCAGTAAGGGCGGGTCCGTTCTTCGGACCCGCCCTTACTGCGTCTGTTGCCCCGGAACTATGCGGCTGCTGCTCGGCTCGTCAGCGTCGCGCGCTTGTGCCCCTTACGTTCGCCGACATGCCAGCGCATCTCCATCCGCACTTGGCCGTGGTCGTCGGTGACCGGCACCCATGACATCACGTCTGGGCGCCTGACCTTCTTCATGTGACGCACCTGGTCCATTGCGTACACCTCCCGTTTACCTGTTGTTCACTTACGATACATGACTTTGTCGCCCTTCGAGTATTTGTGTGACGGGAGTGTCGTATGTGGTCGGCTAGGTAAACGGCGGGGCGCATGGTGGCGCTTTGCGTGCACTGTGACCGTGCTGCAGCACAGCACCATGTCAACAAGCCGCTAGTATGCCGAGGGCGGGGCTCAGCGCAGCGTGCGGCCGGCCGACTTCGCCGACTCGCTGACCGCATACTCCAGCGGGCCTGGAGCCCGAAGCCAGGCCAGCAACGCGCCGATCCCCGCGAGGCAAGTCAGGTTGAACCACATCGTGAACTGTTCCGGCCCTGCCAACATGAAGACATGCACGACATACAGAGTGAGGGTCATCGAGCCGGCACCGAAGACGATCGAGACAGCTCGCTGTGTCGAAGCGTTGAGCTGTGTGGTCGCCATCAGCAATGCACCGAGAACGGCCATGGCGCACCCGGTGGTATGCGCCAGATCGACGATGCTGCCGCTGTGCGGCACCCAGACCCCGAGCCACCACGCTGACTCAGGCGGCGTCGTCCCGAAGAAGCCCAATTGCATCTCGGTCTGCATCTGCGGCCAGGTGGCTGGTCTGGCGAAGCGAACTTCGGTGCTGAGCAAGGCCTGCTGGACGCCCTCGGATCGGGTCAGCACTGCCGATACCCCAAGTGCAAACACGGCCAGCCACAGGCCCACGAGCAACAGCCGGGGTCCCACCCATCTCCTGCGCAAGGGCAGGCGACCGATCGCCATACCCGCAAACAGGTACGTTGCCCACGTCAACACGGGGTAGTAACCCGTGACCAGCAACTCCGTCGCCAAGCCTAGTGGATCGCTGAGCATCGACGGAGCCGGTACGTTGTATGTCGCCGGTGGCAGATGTGGGCGCAGCGCCATGCTTGCGACCGGCGAAGCCAGCCCCCAGCCGATCGCGAGCAACGCCAGGGCCCGAGCGCCCCACCGAAGCACAGGCAGTGCGCACAGGAACAGGAGCCCGTAGTACGTCAGGATGACCGCCACCCCCACGCTGATCGTCCCCAGGCCCAGTCCGATCACCGCTACTAGCACGGACCGCACCACCAAAGCAGTCCGAGTCCCTGGCTTCAAGGTCACTCGCGGCTCGGTCTGCAGCGTACTGCTCAGCGCGATCGTCAGACCCGCTAGCAGCGCAAACAAGGCAGCCGAGCGGCCCGAGACGATGAGAAACCAGGGGTCGACGGACCCCGTCGCGCGGTCTTGCTTCTCGATGACGTGGGCCACGACCATGCCAGCGAGCGCAAGGGCGCGCGCGACATCGACGGCGATGATCCGACCTTGACCCGCCACAACTCAACCGGTCGATACTCGGACCAGTGCGTTGCTCGCGGCCGCTAAGCCCAGCACCAGTGCGCCGCCCTCGCCGACGAACGTCTGTGCGATAATGAGGGCGCTGAGCAGGGCCACCGGAAGTAGTGGTGTCGCGCGTTGCACCCACGGAATCGCCAGCGCGGTCGGTGGCAACAGGAAGCCCGACAGTTTCAGGGCGAAGGACAGCGCGCAGGCCGCGAGCACCGCAACCCATAGAGTCACGAGGCCACCTCCCTGGCCCTCGAACGACTGGGGAGGCCGACGGCAAAAGCGGCCAGCGCAGCAATGAGCATCGGTATGCCGGCCGGCGCCCAGGGGGCGAAGTGCCCTCACAACCCCGCGGTGAGGCGGACCTCACGCAGCGTTTCGCCATCGGGGCCAACGACCCGTTCCCGCCACGCGCCATCAGGGGTCAAACCGGCGTCGACAAAGAATGCGCGCGTGGGCTCGTCCGTCGCCGGGATCCACACGGCTAGCCCGTTCAGATTCACGGCCCGCATCGTGTCGGCCGTGGCGTTGAGTAGCCGCGAGCCGTGGCCTACCCGGCGCGCGTCCGGGTGGACGACGACGACGGACAACTCGCCGGCGCCAGCAGACACGGCTTTGTCGGTGTCCGTGATGGGCCCCAGTGCGGCGAAGCCGACGACTTGGTCGCCGGCGCAGGCCACCAAGGCCCGATGCTTGGTGCTCGGGGGCTGCTCCAACGAGCGTCGCCACGCCCTGGCAAACGCATCGGGTTGAAACTGAGCGATCACGGCCTCGGGCAGCCGATCGGCATACGTCTCGCGGAAGACGACGGCTTGCACCATCCCCATTGCGGGGGCGTCGCTGGGTCGGGCGGTGCGCACGCTGGCGTCGGCCAGTGGTCCGGTGGGGTGGGTATGCGGCTCGGTCACAGCAGAAGTCTCGCACTGGGTGCAGCGCAGCGACGCAGCGTGCTCCGATAACCTCATCGTCATGACCCCGCTGATCGTCCCTGCGTCGGGGTCGCGGCCGCAGTGGCACGAGCTGGATGTCGTCTCAGTCGAACGCCTGACGACGGATGCGGTGGCGGTGACCGTGCACGTCCCGCCAAGGCTGCAGGAGACCTTTGACTTCGCCCCCGGTCAGCACCTCACGCTGCGTGGGCAGGTGGCGGGCCAGGACGTGCGGCGAGACTACTCAATCTGTATGCCGCATCGCCGCTACCAAGCAACCGGCCAGTTGCGAATCGCTTCAGCCAGGGTTGAGACCGGCGCAATGTCGAACTGGCTCAACGAGCACATGACGCCCGGCCGCACGCTGACGGTGCTTCCTCCACGTGGGGACTTCACCCGCCCCACGGAGCCGGATCGCAGCAAGCATCACGTCGCCATTGCCGCCGGATCCGGCATCACCCCCGTGCTGTCGCTGCTGTACGCGGTGCTGGAGGAGGAGCCGCGCTCGCGGTTCACCCTCATGCTCGGCAACCGGAGCCCCGAAACAGTCATGTTCGGCGAGGAGTTGCGCGACGTGGCCAGCGAGTATGCCGACCGGTTCGAGCTGATCGAAGTGTTCTCCCGCGATCCGCCCGATGGGCGGCAGCGCCGCATCGACGATCAGATGATCGAGGATTTCGTGGTCGACTACGAACCTGTCGATGAGTGGTATCTATGCGGTCCGAAGCAACTGGTCGAGGCGGCACAAGAAGTCTTGGCCCGCAATGATGTCGATCCGCAGGCGGTGCACCGCGAAGTGTTCTACGAAGGCTGAGCGGGGCCACGCTCAGCCGAACTCCTTGCGATCCATCGCGAAGACGAACCGGCGATGAGGGTATTCAGACAAAGACCACAACTGATCGCGGGAGGGCCAATAGGTGATGTCCTCAGGCCCGGGTGGCAGCACGCCACGGCGGGC
>JBBSNC010000162.1:0-6268 GCA_038232855.1 Actinomycetales bacterium | reverse complement strand
GCGGTGGCGACCCGGTGGCAACAGGCGTCGTTTGCGGCCACTTTGCAGCCCATCTTGCTGCTCGCCAATCTCGGCGCCCTGGTGAGCAAAGGCTTGCTCGGTGCGATCCCCGCGGACATCGGGTTGCCCTGGTGGATCTGGGCCGTCGTCGTCGGTGCGGTCGCCGCGGGAGTCTGGCTTGGTGGCCAGCTGAGTCGATGGGTCAAGCCAACCCTGGCGCGGCGCGCGGCGATCACGATCGCGGGCCTTGGCGGCGTGGTGACGCTGGTGCGCGGCCTGTTCGGTGTCTGGGGGTGACTCATCGACCGCTGAATCGGCCACGCACATCGCTCGGCCGTATCCTGTGGTCACCATGACGACGCAAGCCAGCACCACGATCGCACCCTCGACGCAGGACGTGAAGACCAAGACGTATGACGTGCGCACCCACGGGTGTCAGATGAACGTGCACGACTCTGAACGGTTGGCGGGGCTGCTCGAGACGGCCGGCTACATCGATCGCGCCGTGCTGCCTGAGCAGGCGCGTCCCGAGACGGCGGACGTCGTCGTGTTCAACACCTGTGCCGTCCGTGAGAACGCGTCAAACAAGCTGTACGGCAACCTAGGAATGTTGCGCCCCGCCAAGATCGCCAACCCCGACATGCAGATTGCGGTCGGCGGTTGTCTGGCGCAGAAGGACCGCGACACGATCGTGCAGCGGGCGCCTTGGGTGGATGTGGTCTTCGGCACCAACAACATCGGTTCACTGCCGGCTCTGCTGGACCGTGCCCGGCACAATAAGGCAGCCGAGGTTGAGATCCTCGAAGCCCTGGAGGTCTTCCCCTCCACCTTGCCGACTCGGCGCGACTCTGCATACAGCGGCTGGGTGTCGATCTCGGTGGGGTGCAACAACACCTGCACGTTTTGCATCGTGCCAGCTTTGCGGGGCAAGGAGCGAGACCGCCGACCCGGTGAGATCCTCGCCGAGATCGAAGCGCTGGTGGCCCAAGGCGTCATCGAGGTGACGCTGTTGGGGCAGAACGTCAACACCTACGGCGTGGAGTTCGGCGACCGCGGTGCCTTCGCCAAGCTCTTGCGCTCCTGCGGGGAGATCAAGGGTCTGGAACGGGTCCGCTTCACCAGCCCGCACCCGGCGGCCTTCACTGACGATGTGATCACCGCGATGGCGCAGACTCCAAACGTGATGCCCAGCCTGCACATGCCCTTGCAGTCAGGATCGGACAAGGTGTTGAAGGACATGCGCCGCTCCTACCGCAGCAGCAAGTTCCTCGGGATCTTGGACCGTGTGCGCGAGCAGATCCCCGAGGCGGCCATCACCACCGACATCATCGTCGGTTTCCCCGGCGAGACCGAAGAAGACTTCCAGGGGACCCTCGACGTCGTCCGGGCCAGTCGCTTCTCCAGCGCGTTCACCTTCCAATACTCCATCCGCCCCGGCACCCCGGCCGCCGACTTCGGCGACCAGGTGCCCAAGGAGGTCGTGCAAGAGCGTTTTGACCGATTGATCGCAGTGCAGGAAGAGGTGTCGTGGGCCGAGAGCACCGCCTTGGTGGGGCGTGAGGTCGAGGTGCTGGTCTCCCCGGGCGAGGGCCGCAAGGATGTGGAGACGTTGCGCCGCTCTGGCCGCGCTCGCGACAATCGCCTCGTGCACTTCGCTGTGCCCGACGGCCGTGAGCAGGCCCGCCCTGGAGACATGGTTACCGTCGCGGTGACATATGCCGCCCCACACCACCTCGTGGCCGATTCCGGGGTCGCAGGCGGCGTCTACGCCGTCCGCCGCACCGCCGGAGGGGATGCCTGGGCGGGGTTGCAGGGTGGTCAGGCGCCGGGTGGGGCAGCCAAACCCGCCGTCACCCTCGGTATGCCGAGCGTCGGCAAACCTTCGTCCCCACCGGTCGTCGCCGCATCTTGCTGCGACGACCAGGGATAGCCCGTGTCGATCCTGCTCAGCCGCCGGTTGCTGCTTCGCTACGGGGCAGGCGGTATGGCCATGGGGGTGGTGGCGGTTGCCGCCGGATGTTCGACCGACGCATCATCAGAGCCGCAGGACGCACCCAGCGGTGACGCGGACCAGACCAGCGATGGGGACCGGACCAGCGAAGGGCAGTCGAGCAACTCGAACGACGCCTCGGCCTGGTCCCGGGTCGACCTCGGGTTCGTGTCGGCATACGTGCTGGTCCGCGGGGGCCAAGCGGCCGTGGTCGACACGGGCACCCAAGGCTCAGAGTCTGACATCGAGGCAGTGTTGCGCTCGCTGGATTTGCGGTGGGGAGACGTGGGCGACGTCGTGCTCACGCATTCGCACGGGGACCATGTGGGCGCAGCGGCGGCCATTGCCCAAGCCGCCCCCGACGCGGCCTTTCACGCCGGCGAGGCCGACATTCCGGCGATCGACATCGGCCGCAGCGTCTCTGCATTGGTCGATGGCGACCGCGTCTTCGACCTGTCGATCATCCACACACCCGGGCACACGCCTGGCCATGTCTGCGTGTACGACCAGGCGAACGGTGTGCTCGTGGCCAGCGATGCACTGACCGGAGCAGGGGGTCGGGTGGGTTTGCCGAACAAAGACTTCACGCCCGACTACGAAGAGGCGCTGCGGTCGGTGAAGTACCTCGGAACGTTTGACTACGACACCGCATACTTCGGCCATGGTGAACCGGTAGAGGCAAACGCCTCAGAGGAAGTGCGCCAGCTGACCGCTGGTCGCTAGTTTCGCCGCTCAAACCTACCCTTTACGCTGAAGAGATAGGCGAATGCGGAGGTGGTGTAAGCAATGCCCCGATTGATGCGGCGCAGTTCCCGCCGGGGCCGCTCATGAGGGCCGCCACCAACCGATAACAGGAGTCTTCCAGTGTGGCCATTGAGGCATCACCATGGCTGTCATAGGCCAAGAGGTACCCGCCGGGGCGCAGATACCGCGTGCAGGACTCGCTGATGAAACCGGCATAGAGGGAGACCAGTGCATCGACCGAACCGTCGCCGATCCACGTCCACGTAGGTGACGTCGTCGAACCAGACTAACGAGACGATGTCGATGTCGATGTAGCTACCCGGATACAAGATGCTGGGCTGGTTGGTCAGCACACTGGAGAGGGCTTGGAATAGTCGCACCCGATCATCCGTGTGGTGATCGTAGACAGCGTGAAAGCCGGCGACGTCTCGGGGCG
Source organism: Actinomycetales bacterium (assembly GCA_038232855.1). Taxonomy (GTDB): domain Bacteria; phylum Actinomycetota; class Actinomycetes; order Actinomycetales; family Dermatophilaceae; genus Ornithinicoccus. The sequence goes on along the minus strand of JBBSNC010000162.1, from coordinate 3,098 downwards.
AGGTCACGGCAATATCAGCGCTTCGGCGGCCGCGGGAAGAAGTAGGCCGTGCGCGACATGTACTCCTGGAAGGCAGGTCGGTTCTTCATCGACTCCTCCAGCAACTTTGCGCCGGAGACATTGCGCAGGAAATGGGTCATGACCAGGGGCGCCACGATCGTCCACAGCACACCCCACGTCGCAGCGGACCCGGCAATCACGAACATGCCCCACCACACGCAGGCATCACCAAAGTAGTTCGGATGTCGTGTCCACGCCCACAGCCCGCTATCCATGACTTTGCCCTTGTTGTCCGGGTCGGCCTTGAAAGCCTTGAGTTGGGCATCACCGAGTGATTCGAACGTCAGCCCGATCGCCCAGATGAGCACGCCCAACAGGAGCACCACCCACCAGATTCCGGACGTCTGCCCGCCCGCGGCCGAGGCCTGCAGCGGCATCGAGATCACCCATTGCAACAGGCCTTGCAGCCCGAAGACCTTAAGTGCTGCCGCCAGCGGCGACATTCCCTCGGTGAGCTTTTCGTAGCGTGGGTCTTCACCCCTGCCCTTCGAACGACTGTAGATGTGCACGAACAGGCGCCCTCCCCAGATGCAGACAAGCGCGGCGAGGATCAGGCGGCGAGTGCCATCTCCGGTGCCGACCGCCAAGGACAATAAGCCGACAATCGCAAAACCGAGACCCCAGACGACATCGACGACCGCCCACTTCTTGACCCGGCGAGACCAGAGCCAGGTCAGCACCTGCAGGACCGTCACGCCGAGCAGGCTGGTGATCGTGACGAGGACGAAGTTGGACCAGTCCATCAGTTGCTTTCCGCAGTTTCTGGTGTCGTGTGGGTGGACCACGTGGCCGGTCGCTCAGCTGGCAGGCCGCTCGCCCCGTGCGCCAGGGGTGCCACCATCAGGATCTGGTCGACGCCCATGCGGCCTTGTTCAAACGTCAAGGCGCCACCGGCGAGGTACAACTCAACTCCCAGACACGGCATACCTCTTCACCGACCAAGGCGAGCAACTGCTCGCGCTTGGCATGGAAGCGTTTTTCCCACGCTCGCACGGTCCATACGTAGTGTTCGCGCATCGCGTGGACGTCACGGACCTCCGGGCCCCCTCGCTCCAGGAGCGAAATCGTCTGCCCCAGCGGTCGCATGCTCATGTCTGGAGCGATGAAGGACTCAATGAAGGGCCGCCGCCGGGGTTTGTTCCCGGACGTGACATTGCTTGGATCAACACGCGCGCGCCCGGGGCGGCCAAGCGGCGTAGCGTCCGGGCGTATGTCGGATAGTTGACGTCCCCCACGTGCTCGCCCATCTCGATCGACACGACCGCATCAAACGGCTTGTCCTTGATCTCGCGATAGTCCTGCAGTCTGACGTCGACGAGTCCGTCGACTTTCTGCTCTTTGGCCCGCGCTTGCACAAACGCTTGCTGCTCGCGGGAGATGGTCACGGCGACGACCCGCGCGCCAAACTCCCTCGCCGCGTGCAGGGTGAAGGATCCCCAGCCGCAACCGATGTCGACAAGCCGCATCCCAGGGCGTTCATCGAGGCCGACCTTGCGGCAGATCAGGTCCAGTTTGTCGCGCTGCCCGTCCTCCAAGGTGTATGCCGGGCTCTCCGTTCCGGCAAACAGGTCCACGGCAGGATCGGTGACGTAGGCACTGGAATAGGCCATCTGGTCATCGAGGATAGCCTCATAAAAGTCATTCGACAGGTCGTAGTGGAAACTGATGGCCGAGGAGTCGCGGAGCAACGAGTGCAGCCGACCGCCCAACTGCGCCTGCGTCTTCGGGGGCGGCAGTGGTCGGCCCAGGATGCCGAACTCGCGTGTCACCTTTGCTCCTTTGGCCAGGACAGCAGGGGAGGGTCGCATCGCACGGACGCCCGCATCACTGAGCCGCTGGCGTACCTCGCGCAGCGCCTCGCCGAGGTCGCCGTCGACGTCGATGTCACCCACGACGTAGGCCTGAGCGGCGCCCAACTCGCCCGGATGCCAGAGCAGCCGGCGCAGCGCATCCGCGGATCGCACGTGGAGCACTGGAGCATCGACCGGGCCAGCACTACTGCCGTCCCAGGCGATGAGGTGAACGGGGAGTGTGCCGCCGGTCAGCGGGCTGATCAGATCGGCGAGCGTGGAAGCGACAGTCACATGCCCCAGGTTAGGCGGTGATGCTCTGCCGGCAGGTGCAGGGGCTTGAGCCTTTCCCGGACTGGCAGCGAGTGCCCCATGGCCGAGGGGCTCCGAGTGGGTCTGAACAACGACATCACGATCCGAAAGACGCGATGGAGTCGGGCGGTGATGGCCATCGCCGGTGCTCAGCATCCTGGTCAGCCAGTCAATCAGCTCAGGCCTGAGTCTGCTGTGCCTGGATTCCTCGGTGCGCTTCATGGTCACCGGCGCGGTTTTGTTGCTCGCGGTCACCGTCGATTCACTCACGCGTCCCGTCGATTCACTCACGCGTCCCAGTCGCGCTGCGCACGGTCGCGGCTAGCCCCTGATCAGCACACTGCCGCGTGTGCGCGGAGTCCTGACAGGGCCCGAGATCTGATCCCGGTACCCTGCTTTTCGTGACTTCGCCGAGGCCGACTCCGAGGCAGCGATCAGCCGGCGGACTCGCCGCAGTGCTGGTCGGGGTCGAAGCGCTTGTGGTGACCGGGTTCGCCGCCTTCTACCTCATTGAGTTGCTGCTCGGTGAGGGGAGCGATCCCATGGTGGTCATCATGTCCATCGTGACCATGGCCGTCTTCGTGATCGGTTTGTCCTATGTCAGCGTCGGGCTGTGGCAACGCCATCCTCGCTCCCAAGCCCCGGCCATAGCGGTCAACGGGTTGATGATCCCGCTCGGCATAGCGATGTTCCAATTCGCGCCCACGATCGTTGCTGCGGCGGTTGTGCTGGCCGCAGTGACCGTTATTGCAGCCACTTTCGCTATGGGACAACTTGATTGAAGCCGAGAGGCGATAGGGCGTTGACGCCCTCGCATCAAGTTTTCCACAGGCTCGGGTAGGCGGAATCCCCATATCGACTGCAAGACGCTATCTTTAGGCAGCGAAAAGTGATGATCGACCGCAGCAAGGGTGCGGTGGCGCCTCGTGACGGGTG
>JBBSNC010000161.1:0-6280 GCA_038232855.1 Actinomycetales bacterium | reverse complement strand
GGACGTGATAACCGCTGAAAGCATCTAAGCGGGAAGCACACTTCAAGATGAGATTTCCATGGGTTTATACCTGAGAGGCTCCCAGCTAGACTACTGGGTTGATAGGCCGGATGTGGAAGCACAGCAATGTGTGGAGCTGACCGGTACTAATAGGCCGATAACTTAACGACAAAGATGCTACGCGTCCACTGTGTGGTTCCCGAGATACGGTCGGGACCAAGGTCCACTGTACAACTCGATAGAGTTACGGCGGCTATAGCGACGGGGAAACGCCCGGTTACATTCCGAACCCGGAAGCTAAGCCCTTCAGCGCCGATGGTACTGCACTGGTGACGGTGTGGGAGAGTAGGACACCGCCGGACAACATTTAGCGCATGAGCCCCGACACCCTAGGTGTCGGGGCTCATGCCATTTCTGGGTCTATATCCCGGATGAGTGCATGAGAACATGATGGCCCTCGGCCCCGACATTATGATCAGAGTGAGGAGCACTCATGGATACTTTCAAAGAAGGTGGTGGTGGGCGCGGCGGTCGCCGGGACGGAGCAACCGGAGGGGGTCGGCGGAACGCCCAAGGGCGGCCGAAACAGGCGGAGCCGGAGTTGCCAGAGCACTTGAGCGCAGATCTTGCCGATCGCAGCGTTCACCGGGAGTTGCGCACGTTGTCCAAGGAGAACGCTGAGGGGGTGGCGCGGCATCTGTTGGCCATCTCCGAAGCTCTTGAGGCCGAGGACTTCGAGCGCGCCTTGGCACATGCTCAGACTGCCGTGCGTCGGGCGGGAAGAGTCCCGATCGTGCGGGAAATGATGGGGGTTGTCCACTACCGACGCGGTGAATGGGCCAAGGCGCTGTCCGAGTTCCGTACGGCGCGGCGCATGTCGGGTTCGCACCACCTGTTGCCACTGATGGCCGATGCTGAGCGCGGACTTGGAAGGCCCGAGCGGGCTTTGGAGCTAGCCCGGTCCGGGGAGGCAGCCACGCTGAAGGCCGCAGAACGGATCGAGTTGGCCCTCGTTGCCGCCGGTGCGCGCGGAGATCTCGGCCAGCGCGCAGCTGCGGTCCACGCGCTGGCGGATGTTGTCGCCACCGTGGGCGATGATCAGCCGTGGGCCGCGCGGGTGTATTACGCGTATGCGGATGCGGTCATCGCAGGGGGTAACGCAGAAGAGGGCCATCGTTGGCTACAGCGAGCAGCGAGCGTAGACGCCCAGGGTGAAACAGATGCCGCGGAGCGGATGCGTGGGGGCGAGGCTCACTCAGGGGAGAGTGACATCGTTGGGGGCGTGTGGGATTTGGAAGAGGATCAGTCGTGAGCGGGGATCACTCCTTCAAGGCGGTGATCTTTGATCTCGACGGGGTGGTGTACGTGGATGGTGATGCGTGCCCGGGAGCAGTTGAGGGCATTCAGTCCGTGCGTGATGCCGGTTTGCATGTGCTGTTTATGACCAACAATGCCTCCAGGACTCCGGCGCAGGTAGCCGACCACCTGGGCGCGGTGGGGGTGAAAGCCACTGCGGAAGAGATCTTGAACTCTTCTCAAGTTGGGGCAACCCACCTGGCCAGCCTCCGAGAAGAAGGTGCCGACGAACTGCCGGATCCCCTGGTCTTGGCTGTCGGTGGTCCAGGCGTCGCGGCCGCACTAGCCGAAGAGGGATTCAGCGTCGTGTCCTCCGCCGATATCGGACCCGACGGTCCATCCCGGAGCGTGTGGGCGGTGTTGCAAGGGTATGGGCCCGACCTGCGGGTGCGAGATTTGCACGAGGTGGCTTTTGCCATCAACTCCGGGGCCAGGTGGATCGCAACCAACGCAGACGCCACCATTCCCACCACGCGCGGAATCGCGCCAGGCAATGGTTCGCTGCTGGCGGCGGTGACCCATGGCACCGGCAAGGAGCCTGAGGTCGTAGGCAAGCCGTACCCGCGCTCCTACCGCATCGCCGTGCAGCGACTCGGCGTGAAGCCCGAAGAAGTATTGGCTGTGGGGGATCGCCTCGATACCGATATCGAAGGGGCCAACGAAGCGCAGATTCCCAGCGCGCTCGTGCTAACCGGAGTGAATAGTCGCCAGGACGCAGAACACGCGAAGCCGCGGCGTCAGCCGAAATACATCGAGAGCACCATCCCAGATCTGTCCTACCTGTGGGATTAGGGTGATAGAGATGTCCCCCTCGACCGATCCGCGGCACGTAGAAGCCGCGTTCCCGATGCTCAAACTCGACGTGCCCGTGACCGGCGATGCGCAGGTGGACGCTATTTTGGCTCACACCGAACCTGCCAACAGCCTTGTCTCAGATTCGGGCGTAGAAGAACAGCTCGCCGCACGGGTATTCGCTTTGGGCCAGGCGCATCGAGAGTTGCAGGCAAGGTTGTCCACGGATCGTGCCTGAGGTCGGTCGACTTGATCGCCTGATGGTGCTGCGCGAAATCGCCAGATCACGAGGGGAAGCGCGTGAGCTGATTCTGGACGGATGCGTGAGCGTGGATGGCTCGGTAGTGACTAAACCAGCGTTTGCCCTGGCCCCAACCGCCACAATTGAGGTCGCCGCGAATCGTGTGCGCTGGGTCGGCCGCGGCGCAGAGAAGTTAGCTGCCGCCCTCGATTTGTGGGTACCTCGCGGTCTGCGCATTGAAGCGGCGCGGTGCGTCGATGTGGGCGCCTCCACCGGAGGATTTACTGAAGTCCTCTTGCATCACGGTGCCCGCCACGTCGTCGCGCTCGACGTGGGGACGGGGCAATTGGCTCCAGCACTCGTCAGCGACCCGCGGGTGCTCGAGCGCTCAAACACACACGTCCTCCGGGTTGACAGCGCAGACGTATCCGGACCCTTCGACGTCGCCGTCATCGACGTGTCGTTCATCTCGCTGACGCGGGTTGTTCCGCACGTTGCCCCGTGGTTGTCGGTTGACGGGTCACTGGTGGCGCTGGTCAAGCCGCAATTCGAGGTTGGCCGGCACGCCCTAGGGCGCAATGGTGTGGTGCGATCCGATGAGCTGCGTAAGTGGGCGCTGAACGAAGTCGTCGATGCGGCATACAAGACGGGCCTTGGGATCCATGATGTGATGCAGTCGCCGCTGACAGGAGCCGTCGGGAACGTTGAGTACCTGTTCTGGGCCAGCCGGTGGCACGAGGGCATGATGGACCCGGTGCATGCCCGTGCCGCGATCGAGACTGTGACCCGGAGAGGACTGTGATGAGCCGACGAATCCTGTTGGTGACCCACCCGCGCCGAAGTGAGGTCCCAGCTCTGGTGCGCGAGTTCTCGGCTCAGTTGGATCGCAATGGCGTCGAGGTAGAGGTCCTGCCTGCGGTTGCCGACACTGACATGGGACCCGTGACTGCGACCACCGACCGCGATCTCGGCGCCGACCCCAGGGTCGAAGACGCCGAACTCGTCGTCGTCTTCGGCGGCGACGGGACCATCTTGCGGGGCGCCGAACTAGCCCGGCCGGCGGGAGTTCCGCTCCTCGGCGTGAACCTTGGGCGAGTGGGATTCCTCGCTGAGGCCGAACGTGAAGAGATCGGCTGGATGGTCGATCACGTGGTTAACCGGGAGTATGCGGTGCAGGAACGGATGACCCTCGATGTCGACGTCATCGAGGATGACGCCATCACCTGCCGCAGCTGGGCGCTCAACGAAGTATCGGTGGAGAAGTCGGCGCGCGAGAGGATGATCGAACTGGCGGTCGGAATCGACGGCAGGCCATTGTCGACCTGGGGGTGTGACGGAGTGATCATGGCCACCCCGACCGGCTCGACGGCATACGCCTTCTCCGGTGGTGGACCCGTGGTATGGCCCGACGTCGCAGCGCTGCTCATGGTGCCCATCTCCGCTCACGCCCTGTTTGCGCGTCCCCTCGTGTTGGGGCCCGATGCTGAGTTAGCCGTAGAAGTGGTGCCCGAAGCACCTGGACCGGCCGTGATGTGGTGCGATGGCCGGCGCAGCTACGATCTCACACCCGGGGCACGGATCGAGGTACGTAGGAGCGAGGCAGGAGTGCGCATCGCGCGTCTGTCTAACTCAGCCTTCACCGATCGTCTGGTGGCCAAATTCGCCCTGAATGTCGACGGTTGGCAGGGTCGGGCACGCCGGACCGGCTCGTAGGCCACCGGCAATGCTGCGCAGCCTGCGGATTAGTAGTCTCGGCGTCATCGATGACGCAGAACTCGAGTTCGGACCCGGACTCAACGTGATCACCGGGGAGACCGGTGCGGGCAAGACAATGGTGGTGACCGGTCTTGGTCTGCTGCTCGGATCCCGAGCCGATACTGCCTTGGTGCGGACCGGGGCCGAGGCTGCGGTAGTGGAAGGAGAGGTGGATGTCCCGCCATCCCATGTGGCTGCGCAGCGGGTAGCCAGCGCGGGTGGGGATGCTCACGACGGTCTGATCCTGGTGCGCACCCTGAGCGCGATCGGGCGATCCAGAGCTCACGTCGGAGGCCGGGCGGCGCCAGTGAGCGTGCTCGCAGAGGTAGGGGAGCACGTGGTCGCGCTGCACGGTCAAGCCGACCAGTGGCGGCTCCGAGATGGCGATCAGCATCGGGTCTGGCTCGATGATTTTGCTGGCAAGCCGGTGCGGGATGCCTTGGCCGATTTTCAGCAGGCCTATCGGAAGTGGACTGACCTGCGTCGGGAGTTGACCGAAGTCAGCGCCTCCACGATCGAGCGGGCTCGGGAAGCGCAAATGCTCCGCACCGCCCTCGCCGAGATCGGATCAGTGGCGCCGCAGGCGGGCGAAGAGGACGAGTTGCTGGAGCAGGAGTCCCGGCTCGCGCACGCCGATGCGCTGCGCTCCGCCGCCCGCGAGGCTCGGGCACACCTTGCCGGTGACGACGAACGAGGCGACCAGGTGGCATCAGCGCTGGATCTGCTGGGACAGGCAGGGTCTGCCCTGACGACCGTGAGCCACCACGACGAACGATTGGCGCAACTCAACACTCGGGTGAGCGAGGCCACCTATCTGGCTTCCGATGTGGCCAGTGATCTGTCCATGTATGCCGAGGGCGTGGACGGTGACCCAGCGCGCCTGGCATCAGTGCAGCAGCGTCGAGCGACTCTGACCGCCCTGCTTCGCAGTTATGGCGCTAGCACCGTTGAAGTCAGAGCGTGGGCTGTCGAGTCCGCCGAGCGTTTGGAGCGCCTGGAAGGCAGCGAAGACCGGATCGCTGAGCTCACGAAGGCACTGGCCACCACCGCAGCCAGCGTCGGGGTGAGCGGAGGAGCCTTGACGGTGGCGCGTGTGTCGGCGGCCGGTGCCCTCGGCGAACGAGTCACCACCGAACTCCGGGCGCTGGCGATGGGGTCGGCTGTGATCGAGGTCGCGGTCACGTCGCGAGAAGTCGAAACGAGCGATGAACGCGCCGATGTGGTGCGGGTCGAGGAGGGCGCCTTCCTTGCCAGGTCATCCGGACTCGATGATGTGGAGATCCGGCTCTCTGCCAACCCGGGTGCCGCACCTCGCTCAATAACCAAGGCAGCCTCTGGAGGGGAGCTGTCGCGCGTCATGCTGGCACTTGAGTTGGTGAGTGCGCACGCACACATGCCGACCTACGTGTTCGACGAGGTTGATGCCGGGGTCGGAGGTGCAGCCGCAGTGGACTTGGGCGCCCGACTGGCGCAACTTGCCCAGACCGCTCAGGTCATCGTGGTCACCCACCTCGGCCAAGTGGCCGCATATGCCGACCGGCATCTGGTGGTGCGCAAGACGTCTGAGTCACAGATCACTTCGGCCGGCGTGCATGTCGTCGAATCCGAAGACCGAGTCGCCGAGGTGGCGCGGATGATCGGTGGCGAGACGGACTCTACTGCGGGGCTGGCGCACGCTCGTGAACTGCTGAAGCGCCATACCCGGGTGCAGAGCCGGATCGGCGCGGCGGATCCGGCCGCCCAACAGGTCACGTAGACTGACGGCCCGTGGTTGAGACAACGAAACACATTTTCGTCACCGGGGGCGTCGCGTCTTCGCTCGGCAAGGGATTGACGGCTTCAAGTTTGGGTTTCTTGCTGCGATCTCGGGGGATCCGGGTGACCATGCAAAAACTGGACCCCTACATCAATGTGGACCCAGGGACGATGAATCCCTTCCAGCACGGCGAAGTCTTCGTGACCGAGGACGGCGCGGAATGCGACCTGGACATCGGCCACTACGAACGCTTCCTCGATGTGAACCTACGCGGGCGGGCCAACGTGACTACTGGTCAGATCTACAACGATGTCATCGCCAAGGAGCGACGCGGCGAATACCTGGGTGACACCGTTCAGGTGATCCCGCACATCACCAAT